>NZ_JBVISA010000003.1:133094-414496 GCF_055575755.1 Kitasatospora sp. NPDC034035
CACGAGGGTTCTCTTCCCCCCCCCCTCCGCACCGTCTTCCCCCCTCCCCCCCGTCACTGCCTCGACGGGGGCCCGGCGCCCGTCCGGACAGTCAGCGGTGGGGTCAGCGGTGGGGTCAGCGGCGGGCAGTGCGGGTGTGCCAGGGCAGCTCGACGGTGACGGAGGTCGGGCCGTCCTTCGGGCTCTCCACCAGGAAGACCCCGTCCACCGCGCGGACCCGCTCGGCCAGCCCCGCCAGACCGCTGCCCGGGTACGGGGCCGCGCCGCCCTTGCCGTCGTCCTGGACCAGCACCATCAGCTGGTGGTCCGAGCGCCAGACGTCGACCGAGGCGGTGCGGGCTCCGGCGTGCTTGGAGACATTGGTCAGCAGCTCGCTGACGGTGAAGTAGGCGATGCCCTCGACCGCCGAGTCCGGGCGCTCCGGCTCACCGTCCCGGCCGGTCAGGTCGACGTTCACCTTGACCCCGCCGGGGACGGTGCAGCGGGCCGCGACCGCGGACAGCGCGGCGTCCAGACCGCGGTCGGTGAGCACCGCCGGGTGGATGCCGCGGGCCAGGTCCCGCAGCTCCTGCAAGGCCAGCTTCACCTCGCCGTGCGCGTTGTCGACCATCCTCGTGGCGGCCACCACGTCCTCCTCGGACTCCACCTCGCGCAGCCGCTCCTTGGCCATGCCGAGATCCATCGCCAGCGCCACCAGCCGGGCCTGGGCCCCGTCGTGCAGGTCGCGCTCGATCCGGCGCAGGTCGGCGGCGGCGGTGTCGACCACCGTGCCGCGGTCGTCCTCCAGCTCGCGCACCCGCTCGGCCAGGGCGCCCGGGAAGAGCAGCGACTCGATCAGGATCCGGTCGATCGCGGCCATGCCGCGGATCACCCAGGGCAGCACCGGCCACAGCACCAGGACCGAGACCAGGGTCAGGGCGAAGCTGAGGATGCCCCAGGGCAGCATCAGCACGTTGTAGAGCGCGGTGCGCCAGTTCAGCAGGTCGGTGACGTGCGCGATGGTGTAGCCGACCACGCCCGGGCGGCGCGGCTGCACCGGCTCCGGCTCGTCGATCGCGGAGCCGTACGCCGTCCGCGCCCGGCGCCGGCCCAGGGCGCCCAGGGAACGCTGGGCGGCCAGCCCGGCGGCCAGCAGCGGCAGGCCGACCACGGTGACGGACAGCCCCAGGCCGACCGAGAGCGTGAGCACGGCGAGAACGAAGCCGACGATGCCCAGCGGCAGGTTGAGCAGCAGGTGCCCCGCCTGGCGCCACATCCGTGCGCCGTACAGCGATGGGCGCTCCATCCGAGCGTCCTGCTCATCGATGGTGTCCTCGGCGCGGCGGTGCAGCGGCTTCATCCGGATCTACCGTCCTCTTGATCGTGCGACTGGACCAAGCTTCTCCAACCGGGGGCGGTGGGTGCCATGGGGGTGATACATCTTCCCGGCCGGGGGTTATCCCCACCCCCGTCCCGGACGCCGGGCGTTCACCGGGGTGTCCACGGGCCGTCTTGCGGAACGGGCAGGGTTCGGGTGGAGCCGAGCCGTCCCCTTAGACTCACGCATTGGCCATGGTTGTGATCCCGGTTGAGACCGTGGTCGGGACCGTGGTCAGGACCGCGGTGACGACCGTGGTTATGACCGTGGTTATGACTGTGCGAGGAAACGTCGTAGAACTGCCTTGAGGGGCGGATTCACGGCCGAGGTGGAGGCGAAGGCATGGAGGGGCAGCACGCGGCTGTCGTCGCGGCCGACCCGGCGGTCGGCAGCGGCTACTTCGACGCGTACGCCGCGATGGGCGTGCTGGCCGTCGTCGGGGTGCTGTTCGTCGCCGTGGCGTTCACCGCCAACCGCCTGCTGCGGCCGGTGGTCTACTCGCCCGAGAAGCTCCTCGCCTACGAGTGCGGCGTGGACCCGGTGGGCGAGGACTGGGCGCACACCCAGATCCGCTACTACGTGTACGCCTTCCTGTACGTGATCTTCGCGGTCGACGCGATCTACCTGTTCCCGTGGGCGACCGTCTTCGCCACCGCCGGGTACGGCGCCGGAACGCTGATCGAGATGTTCCTCTTCATCGGCTTCCTCGCAGTCGGGCTGCTCTACGCCTGGAAGAAGGGCGTTCTGGAATGGACGTGACGCACTCCCACTCGCACGGCGCCCAGGGCGGTCCCGTCCCGCTCGGACTGCCGGACCCCGCCCGCCCCGGCGCCGTCGAGCGCCGCGGCATCGGACCGCTGGCCCGGCTCGCGCCGGACCCGGTCAAGGTGGTGCTCAACTGGGGCCGCCGCTACAGCCTCTGGTGCTTCAACTTCGGCCTGGCCTGCTGCGCGATCGAGTTCATCGCCGCGTCCATGGCCAAGCACGACTTCATCCGGATGGGCGTCATCCCGTTCGCGCCGGGTCCCCGTCAGGCGGACCTGATGATCGTCTCGGGGACGGTCACCGACAAGATGGCCCCGGCCGTCAAGCGGCTCTACGAGCAGATGCCCGAGCCGAAGTACGTCATCTCCTTCGGCGCCTGCTCCAACTCCGGCGGGCCCTACTGGGACTCGTACTCGGTCACCAAGGGCGTGGACCAGATCATCCCGGTCGACGTCTACGTGCCCGGATGCCCGCCCCGGCCCGAGGCGCTGCTCCAGGGCATCCTCAAGCTGCAGGAGAAGATCGCCGAGGAGTCCCTGCCCGACCGGTACACCGCGCCCGCGGCGGCGCTGCGCCGCCCGCTGGTGGCGGGGCCCACGGCTGCGGCCGGTTCCGAGGCCGGGTCTTCGGCCGGGTCTTCGAGTGAGGCCGGGCCTTCGAGTGAGGGAGGGGCCTCGTGACCACGGCCGAGCAGTACGCGGCGTCGGTCGGGGAGTGGGCGACCGGCGCCGAGGCGTACGGGCTGATCACCGTCGACGTCCCGGCCGAGAACTGGATCGAGGCGCTCACCAACGCCCGGGACGTCCTGGGCCTGGGCTTCTTCGACTGGCTGAGCGCCGTCGACGAACTCGCCGAGGGCTTCTCCGTGGTCGCGCACCTGGCCGCCGTCGAGGCACCGGGCGTGCGGCACCTCGCGCTGCGCACCAAGGTGCCGCGCGACAAGGCGGCACTGCCGACCGCCGTCTCCGTCTACGCCGGTGCCGGCTGGCACGAGCGCGAGACGCACGAGATGTTCGGCATCGACTTCCCCGGGCACCCCTACCTGGCCACCCTGCTGCTGCCGGACGGCTTCGAGGGGCACCCGCTGCGCAAGGAGTTCGTGCTCGCCGCCCGGGTCGCCAAGGACTGGCCGGGCGCCAAGGAGCCGGGCGAGTCGGACCACGGCGGCGGCCCGGCCCGGCGCAAGATGCAGCCGGCCGGTGTGCCGGACCCGAACGAGTGGGGGCCGCTCAAGGGCACCCTGCCGCCGGTCGCCGCGCGGCCCGCGCGCGGTGCGCGGGCGGCGGGCGCGGCGGCGCGCACGCCCCGGGCGGCCGCTGCCGCCGGTGGCGCCGCCCCTGCTGCCGGTGCCGCCGGTGCCGCCGGTGGCGCCGCCGAGGGCGCGCCCGTACGGGCCGACCGGCCGCGGCGGACGCGCTCGGTGGCGGAGGGCTCGGCGAGCCAGGCCGCTTCCGACGCCGCTCCCGCTGCTTCCGGTGCTCCCGCTTCCGGTGCTCCCGCTCCCGCTTCCGGTGCTCCCGCCGTTCCCGCCGAGGAGACGCCCGCGGTGCGGGCGGACCGGCCGCGGCGAGTCCGGTCGGTCTCCGACGGGTCGGTCAGCCAGACCGCCGACGAGGCCGCGCCGGAGCGTCCGGCCCCCGCGCGGCCCTCGTCCTCCGACGCGCCCTGGCACAACCCGGTGCCGGCCCACGACGAGAAGCCGTCGGGCGACCGGCCCCCGGCGCCGTCGGGCGACGAGCCCGCGGAGCAGCCCGGCGAGCCGGAGCAGAAGGACGAGACGGCGGCCGCCCCGGCCGACCGGGACGGAGACGGCGCGTGAACCTGCTCGACACCGTGCTGCGCTGCGTCGCCACCCTCGTGGTCTTCCTGGTCGTCCCGCTGGTCATCGGCCAGACCGAGCACAAGGTCATGGCGCACATGCAGGGCCGGCTCGGCCCGATGTACGCGGGTGGCTTCCACGGCTGGGCACAGCTCGTCGCGGACGGCGTGAAGTTCGCGCAGAAGGAGGACATCGTCCCGGCCGGGGCGGACCGCCGGATCTTCCAGCTGGCGCCCGCCGTCTCGCTGCTGCCGTACCTCTTCGTCCTGCTGGCGATCCCGGTCGGCCCGAACGGCTTCGTCGGCCAGGCGATCGACGCCGGGCTGTTCTTCGTGCTGGCCGTGATGGGCGTCGGCGTGATCGGCAAGCTGATGGCCGGCTGGGCCTCGGCGAACAAGTTCTCGCTGCTCGGCGGTCTGCGCACGGCCGCGCAGCTGATGTCGTACGAGCTGCCGATGGTGCTGGCGGCGGCCTCGGTGGCGATGGCCGCGGGCACCCTCTCGCTGCCCGGGATCGTGGACTCCTGGCAGTGGTACTGGCTGCCCTGGCAGGTCATCGGCGCGTTCGTGTTCTTCACGGCCGGTCTGGCCGAGCTGCAGCGCCCGCCGTTCGACATGCCGGTCGCCGACTCGGAGATCATCTTCGGCGCGTACACCGAGTACACCGGTCTGCGGTTCGCGCTGTTCCTGCTGTCCGAGTACGTGGGCATCCTGGTGGTGTCCGCGCTGACCGCGGTGCTCTTCCTGGGCGGCTGGCACGGGCCGATGGCGGACCAGCTCGGCTGGCTCTGGATGATCCTCAAGACCTTCGCGCTGGCCTTCGTGGTCATCTGGCTGCGGGTCACCTACCCGCGGCTGCGCGAGGACCAGCTGATGCGCTTCGCGTGGACGGTGCTGATCCCGCTCGCCCTGGTCCAGCTGGCCCTCACCGGCATCATCAAGGTGGCGATCTCATGAGTTTTCCGGGTATCGGCCTCGCCAAGGGGCTGGCCGTGACGCTGCGGACGATGACGAAGAAGAGCGTCACCGCGCAGTACCCCGACGTGCAGCCGGTGCTGCCGCCGCGTTCGCGCGGCGTCATCGCGCTGCTGGAGGAGAACTGCACGGTGTGCATGCTCTGCGCGCGCGAGTGCCCGGACTGGTGCATCTACATCGACTCCCACAAGGAGACGCTGCCGGCCGCCGAGCCGAACGCCCGGGCCCGCACCCGCAACGTGCTGGACCGGTTCGCCATCGACTTCTCGCTCTGCATGTACTGCGGGATCTGCATCGAGGTCTGCCCCTTCGACGCGCTGTTCTGGTCGCCGGAGTTCGAGTACGCCGAGACGGACATCCACGAGCTGACCCACGAGCGGGACAAGCTCCGCGAGTGGATGTGGACCGTCCCGGCGCCGCCGGCGCTGGACCCGGCGGCCGAGGACCCCAAGGAGATCGCCACCGCGCGCAAGGCCGCGGACAAGCTGGCCGCAGCCGCCGCGGCGCTGGAAGAGAAGGGTGACGACGCATGAGTACCGCCGCCACGCTTCTCGCGGCGACCGGCTCGTTGGAGCCGGCCGCCCGTTCGTTCCTGTCCCCGACCGGGCAGGAGATCGTCTTCCTGCTGGTCGGCATCGCCGTGCTCGGCTCGGCCGTGGTCGCCGTCACCACCAAGCAGCTGGTGCACGCCGCGCTCTGGCTGGTCGTCGCGCTCGGCGGGCTGGCGGTGGAGTTCCTGCTGCTCACGGCCGAGTTCATCGCCTGGGTGCAGGTGCTGATCTACCTCGGCTCGGTGGTCGTCCTGGTGCTGTTCGGGCTGATGCTCACCAAGGCGCCGATCAGGCGCTCGCCGGACGCCGACTCCAAGAACCGCTGGGTGGCCCTGGTCGTGGCGCTGGCCTCGGCCGGGACGCTGGTCACGCTGGTCGTCGACGCCTTCCGGACCTCCTGGATCGACCTCGGCGCGGGCGGCGGCTCCGCCGCCGTCACCGGGGCGAGCCTGTTCCGGAACTGGGTGCTGCCCTTCGAGGCACTGTCCGTCCTGCTGCTGGCGGCGCTGGTCGGCGCGATCGTGCTGTCGCGCGGGGACAAGCGGCGGGTGCCGGTGCCCCGGGCGGGCAAGCTGCGCGCCGGACGGCCGGTCGGATCCAACGGGACGGTCGCCGCGACCGCGCCCAAGCCGGCCGCGCCGGCCGCCGCCGAGCAGGCCGCCGCTGAGCCGGCCGCCGCCGAGTCGGCCTCCGCCGAGCCGGAGGAGAAGAGCTGATGCACCTCGCCTACCCCGTCGTCCTCGCCGCGCTGCTGTTCAGCGTCGGCGTGTACGGCGTGCTCGCCCGGCGCAATGCCGTCCTGGTACTGATGTCGGTCGAGCTGATGCTCAACGCCGTCAACCTCAACCTGGTCGCCTTCGACGCCTGGCTGCGCGACTCGCTGCACGCCGGACAGGCGCTCACCCTGTTCACCATCACCGTCGCCGCCGCCGAGATCGGGCTGGGGCTCGCCATCGTCCTGCTGCTGTTCCGGGCCCGGGGCACGGCGGACATCGACCGGGCCACCGCGCTCGGCGACCCGGCCGAGTCGCTCGCCGCCGAGGAGACGCCGACCGGAGCCGAGGCGCTGAAGGGCCAGGCCGCCGCATGAACCTCGCCCTGCCCGTACTCGTCCCCGTGCTGCCCGCGCTCGGCGCGGCCGCGACCCTGGCCACCGGCAAGAAGGCGCCCGGGCTGGCCCGGCCGCTGGCGATCGTCCCGGTCTCCGTCTCGGCCGTGCTCGCCCTGGTGGTCGCCCTCCAGCTCGGCACCGGCCAGACCCTCGACGCGGCCACCCGGCTCACCCCGACCGGCGGCCCGGACATCACGCTCGCCCTCCACCTGGACGGCTTCAGCTCGCTGATCTCGGTGCTCGTCGGCCTGGTCGCCACCTGCGTCCAGGTCTACTCGACCGCGTACCTGAAGCAGGACCCGCGCTACCCCTCGTACGCGGCGCTGGTCTCGCTGTTCACCGCGGCGATGTTCCTGGTGGTCTACTCGGGCGACCTGATCGTGCTGCTGGTCGGCTGGGAGGTCATGGGCCTCTGCTCGTACTTCCTGATCGGCCACCACTGGGAGAGCGCGGACGCCCGCTCGGCCTCGCTCAAGGCCTTCCTGGTCACCAAGCTCGGCGACGTGCCCTTCCTGTTCGGGATCTTCCTGCTGGGCGCGGACGCCGGCAGCTTCCGGATCACGGACGTGCTGGCCGCCGCGGGCGAGGGCAAGCTCGGGCACCCGACGCTGATCGCGCTGCTGCTGCTCGCCGGGGTCGCCGGCAAGAGCGCGCAGTTCCCGCTGCACACCTGGCTCCCGGACGCCATGGCCGGCCCCACGCCGGTCTCCGCGCTGATCCACGCCGCCACCATGGTCGCGGCCGGCATCTACCTGGTCGCCCGGCTGATGCCGGTCTTCCTGCTGTCCGGCGCGGCGCTGGTCGTGCTCGCGGTGATGGCCGCCGTGACGATGATCGGCTCGGCGCTGTGCGCGCTCGCCCAGGACGACCTCAAGCGGGTGCTCGCCTACTCCACCGTCGGCCAGCTCGGCTACATGGCCGGCGCGCTGGCCAGCGGCGACCGCGAGGCCTCCGTCTTCCACCTGGTCAGCCACGGCGCGTTCAAGGCACTGCTGTTCCTGGCCGCCGGTGTGGTGATCCACGCCGCGCACACCAACTCGATCTCCGCGATGTCCCGGATCCCGGGGCTGCGCAAGCGCGTCCCGGACGCCTACTGGACGATGGGCATCGCGCTGATCGCCCTGATCGGGCTGCCGCCGTTCTCCGGCTTCTTCAGCAAGGAGGCGGTGCTGACCGCCGCCGAGCACGCCGCCAAGGGCGAGGCGCTCACCAACGGGCTCGGCCCGGCCTCGGCGGTGCCGCAGGTCGCCGGGTGGATCGTGCTGATCTCCGCCGCGCTCACCGCGCTGCTCACCGCCGCGTACGCGACCCGGCTCTTCCTGGTGGCGTTCCACAGCCCGGCCGGTGCCGCCGCTGCCGCACCGCAGGTGCTGCCCGCCGCCGACCGGGCCACTGTCGTGGCCGACCACGAGGCCGACGCACCGTACTCGCCCGAGCTGGACGAGGCCGACCCGGGCAGCACCGAGCCGCCCGCGATGCGCTGGCCGCTCTGGGTGCTCGCCGTCCCGACCATGGGCTTCGGCATCGCCGGCCTGCGCTCGGACTGGCTGCCCGCGCTGCTGGACGGCGGCTCGCTGCGACCCACCGGGGTCACCGCCGTCACCGGCACCGGGCTCGCCGTGGTCGGCGTGCTCGCGGCGTACGGCGCCTGGCGCTCGGCGACCGCCCGGCTGGGCACCGGCAGGCCGGCTCCGGCCGCCGCCGGCCGGGTGCCCGAGCAGGCCGGAGCGCCGGCCGCCGAGGTGATCGTCGCCGACCCCGGGCGCACCCTGCTCGGCCCGCTGTTCGGCCCTGCCCGGCACGGCTTCGGCGTCGACCGGCTGTACCAGGCGCTGTTCGTCCGACCGGTGGTCGCCGCCGCCCGGCTGGTCCGCTTCCTCGACCGCGAGGTCGTCGAGGGCTACGTGCAGGGCAGCGGGATCGGCGCCAACCTGCTCGGCCGGGCCGTCCGGCTCGCGCAGACCGGCAACGCGCAGACCTACCTCAGTGCCCTGCTGGCCGCCGTCGTCCTGCTGGCCGTCCTGGTGGCGGTGTAGCCGGTGCTGTCCTTCACCTCCGTCCCCTCGACCGCCGCACGTAGGAGCCCCCGATGAACGCAGTCCTCATCGCCCTCCTGGTGCTGCCGCTGCTCGGTGCCGCGCTCACCCTGGCGCCGGTGTTCGGGCCGGACCGGGCCGCCGCCGACCGGCGGGCGCTGCGGCTGAACACTGTCGTCACCGGCGCGGTGCTCCTGCTCACCGTCGCCCTCGCGGCCGGCTTCGACCACGACGAACCCGCCCGGATGCAGGCCACCACCGACGTGTCCTGGATCCCGGCCCTGCACGTGCGCCTCCACCTCGGCGTGGACGGCATCTCGCTGCCGCTGATCGTGCTGACCGCGCTGCTCACCTTCCTCTGCGCGCTGTACTCGGAGAAGCGGCTGCCGAACGGGGAGGCCCGGGGCGGAGTCCCCGATGAGCCCCGTCCGTCCGCGCAGGCCTTCGTCGGGCTGTTCCTCCTCCTCGAAGTCGGCATGCTCGCCACCTTCGCGGTGCTGGACCTCCTGCTCTTCTTCCTGGCCTTCGAGATCGTGCTGATCCCGATGTACTTCCTGATCGCCCGCTGGGGGAGCGGCGCGAAGGCCCCGGCCGCCAACCGGTTCATCCTCTACACGCTGCTCGGCTCGGCCGTGATGCTGCTCGGCTTCCTGCTGATCGGCAGCAAGGCCGGCACCTTCGACATGCAGGCCCTGGCCGCCGCGCACGGCAGCGGACTGAGCCACACCACCCAGGTGATCGCCGCGCTGGCGATCCTGGTCGGGCTCGCCGTCAAGGCCCCCGCCTGGCCGCTGCACAGCTGGCTCCCCGACGCGCACACCGCCGCCCCGACGGTGGGCTCGGTGCTGCTCGCCGGTGTGCTGCTGAAGATGGGCACGTACGGTCTGGTCCGCGTCCTCCTCCCGGTCGTGCCGGACGGCACCGCCACGCTCGCCCCCTACCTGGGCGCCTTCGCGGCCGTCGGCATCGTCTACGGATCACTCGCCTGCCTGGCGCTGGCCCGCCCCGGATCCAAGGGCGACCTCAAGCGCCTGATCGCGTACTCCTCCGTCGGCCACATGGGCTTCGTGCTGCTCGGCATCGCCTCCCTCACCCCGGTGGGCGTCAACGGCGCACTGTTCGCCAACATCGCCCACGGCCTGATCACCGGCCTGCTGTTCTTCGTCGTCGGTGCGCTCAAGGACCGCTACGGCACCGCCGACCTCGACACCCTCTCCGGCGCCACCGGCGCCGCCCTGTACGGCCGGGCGCCGCGACTCGGCGCGCTGCTCGCCTTCGCCGCCGTCGCCAGCCTCGGCCTGCCCGGCCTGGCCGGCTTCTGGGGCGAACTGCTCGCCATGTTCGGCGCGTTCGACCCGGCCGACGCCCTGTCGCGCCCCGCCTTCGTCACCTACATGGTCCTGGCCGGCCTCGGCACCCTCCTCACCGCCGCCTACCTGCTGATCGTCGTCAAGCGCGTCTGCATGGGTGACCCCGAGCAGCCCGCGCCGGTGGCCGAGGTGGCCGACCTGCGCCCGTACGAGGCCGTCAGCTGGACGCCGCTGGCCGCGCTCACCCTGCTCGCCGGCCTCTGGCCCGCGCTGCTGCTCGGCCTCTCGAACCCCGCCGTCAAGCACCTCCTCGGGGGTGGCTGACCGTGCTCGCAGCCCAGACCGCCGCACTCGGACCTCACTCCACGGGGCAGCACACTGTGACCTCCCTCGCCGTAGCCAACCCGGGCAGCCTGATCCAGTCCGTGGACTGGGTGGCGATCGCGCCCCCGCTGATCGCCGCCGTGGCCGCCCTCGCCGTGCTGGTCACGGACCTGTTCCTGCCCGAGCGGCACAAGAAGTGGCTCGGCCGCCTCACCGTGGCCGGACTCGCCCTCGCCCTCATCGCGCTTCTTCCCCTCACCGGTGGGTCACCCCGAGCGACCTTCTGTGTGCAGAACGTAGCAGGCGGCACTGACAACGCCGGCTGCTCCTACGTCGCCGACCATTTCGCCCTGGTGTTCCAGCTGCTCGTCCTCGGCGGCGCGCTGATCGCGGCGCTGCTCTCGGCCCACACCGTCGAGAACGAGAAGCTGCCCCGCGGCGAGTACTGGTTCCTGCTGCTCTCCAGCGCCACCGGCGCCGCCCTGCTGCCCGCCTCCCGCGACCTCGCCACCCTGGTGATCGCCCTGGAGGTCGCCTCGCTGCCCGCCTTCGCCCTGGTCGCGCTGCGCCGGGACGGCCGGGGCGCGGAGGCCGCGCTCAAGTTCTTCGTCTCCTCCGTGACCGCGACCGCCGTGATGCTGCTCGGCATCGGCTTCGTCTACGCGGCGAGCGGCAGCCTGCACCTCGCCGCCGTCGCCCAGGGCCTGGAGCACGCCCCCGCGCAGCTCAAGCCGCTGGCCGAGGCGGGCGCGGTGCTGACCCTGGTCGGCTTCGCGTTCAAGGTCGCCGCAGTCCCGTTCCACTTCTGGGTGCCCGACACCTACACCGGCGCACCGCTGCCGGTGGCCGGCTACCTGTCGGTGGTCGGCAAGGCGGCCGGGCTCTCCGGGCTCGCCCTCGCCACCACCATCGCCTTCCGGCCGTACGCGCACACCTGGGGGGCGGCGCTCGCGGTGCTGGCCGCCGTCACCATGACCGTGGGCAACGTCGGCGCGCTGCGGCAGCGCTTCGACACCCGGTACAGCGCGGTGCGGCTGCTCGCCTGGTCCTCGGTCGGCCAGGCCGGGTACCTGCTGGTGCCGCTCGCCGCGGCCGGCTACGCGCCCACCGGGAGCGACCAGCTCGGCGCCACCGCCGCGTACGCGCTGATCTACGGCGTGGTGAACCTCGGCGCCTTCGCGGTGGTCGCGGCGGTCGGCCGCCGGGCCGGGACCAGCGTGGACGACTTCCGCGGCCTGTTCGCCCGCCGCCGCTGGACGGCGCTGGCACTCGCCTTCTTCCTGCTCTGCCTGGCCGGACTGCCGCCGGGCGTGATCGGCCTGTTCGGCAAGGTCGTGGTGTTCCGCGCGGCCGTCGACGCCGGGCTGGGCTGGCTGGCCGTGGTGATGGCCGCCAACGTGGTCGTCGCCCTGTACTACTACCTGCTGTGGACGGCCCGGCTGTTCGCCCCGGCGGCGGACCGGCCGGCGGGCGGCGCCGTGGTCGAGGCCGAGCAGCGCCTGCCCGCGAGCCTGACCGCGACCCTGGGGCTCACCGCCTCGGTCGCGGTGGTCCTGTCGGTGGCGCCCCAGCTGGTCCTGCAGGTCGCGGGCGGCTCGCTGTTCTGAGCCGGTGCCCGCCCCGGCGGGCGGTGCCCGTTCCGGTGCGACGGCGCGACGGCGCGGCGGTGCGGCGCGGCGGGGCGGCAGTACGACGGTGCGACGGGCCGGTGCGGCGGTGTCGCGTCGGTCACAAGGGAACAAGGTCCCAGGCCCCGCCCGTTGACCGGGCAAGAGGGACGAGGCAAGGGCTTCCCCACCGCACCAATGGAGGGCCTGACGTGCACCGCCGGCACAACGGACTGAGGACCGCCGTCCTGCTCGGTGGCCTCTCCGCGCTGATCCTGGTGATCGGAAGCTTCTTCGGCCGCACCGGCTTCGTGATCGCCCTGCTGATCGCCCTCGGAACCAACGCCTACGCCTACTGGAACAGCGACAGGATCGCGCTGCGCGCCATGCGGGCCCGGCCGGTCAGCGAGTTCGAGGCGCCGCAGCTGTACCGGATCGTGCGCGAGCTCTCCACGGCCGCCCGCCAGCCGATGCCCCGCCTCTACATCTCCCCGACCCCGGCTCCCAACGCCTTCGCCACCGGCCGCAACCCGCGCAACGCGGCGGTCTGCTGCACGGAGGGCATCCTGCGGCTCCTGGACGAGCGCGAGCTGCGGGGCGTGCTCGGGCACGAGCTGAGCCACGTCTACAACCGGGACATCCTGATCTCCTCGGTCGCCGGGGCGCTCGCCTCGGTGGTGATGTTCCTGGTGAACTTCGCCTGGCTGATCCCGTTCGGGCGCGACGAGGACGACGACGGGCCCGGGCTGTTCGGGGTGCTCGCCATCATGATCCTCGGACCGCTCGCGGCCGGACTGATCCAGATGGCGGTCAGCCGCTCCCGCGAGTACCAGGCCGACGCCGACGGCGCCCGGATCACCGGCGACCCGCTCGCCCTCGCCGGCGCCCTCCGGAAGCTCGACGAGGGCACCCGCCGGCTCCCCCTGCCGCCCGAGCCGCAGCTCCAGACGGCGAGCCACATGATGATCGCCAGCCCCTTCCGCCCCGGCGAGGCCGGCGCCAGGCTCTTCTCCACCCACCCTCCGATGGCGGAGCGCATCGCCCGCCTGGAGCGGATGGCGGGGTACGGGCGGTAACCGACCGCCACCCCCGGTTGCAGGGTCAGGGGGCGCGGCGAGGCCTGGGCGGGCCCCCGGCACCAACCCGGGTCAGCCGGCGGTCTCCTCGTAGGCCAGTCGGAGGCGGTGGATGCCCTCGGCCACCCGGGCGGGGCTCTCCGCGGCGGCGTAACTGAGGCGGACGTGGGGCGCCTGGGGTTCGGCGGGGTGGTAGGGGCGGCCGGGGGTGATCTGGACGCCGGTGCGCAGGGCGGCGGCGGTGAGGGCGCCGTCGTCGGTGCCGTCCGGGAGGCGCAGCCACAGGTGGTAGCCGCCGGGGCGGTGGATGGTGAGGAGGCCGGGCAGCTCGCGGTGCAGGGCGGCGACGGCGGCGGTGCGGCGGTCGCGCAGTTCGGTGCCGAGGGTGCGCAGGTGGCGGGCCCAGGCGGGGTCGGCGACCAGTTCCAGCGTCGCTTCCTGGAGCGGCCGGGGCACGAAGAAGCTGTCCACCACCTGGGTGGCCCGCAGTCGGGCCAGGGCGGGGCCGCGGGCGGTGAGGGCGCCGATCCGCAGATTGGGGGAGGCGGCCTTGGTGAGCGAGCGCAGGTGCACCACGACCCCGTCCCGGTCGTCGGCGGCGAGCGGGCGCGGCAGCGCGGGGGCGTCCGCGTGGACCAGGAGCCGGGCGAAGTCGTCCTCGACGACGAAGGCCCCGGCCGCCCGGGCGATCCGCAGGACCTCCTCCCGCCGTGAGGGTGAGAGCACCGCGCCGGTGGGGTTCTGGAACAGCGGCTGGCAGACGAAGACCCGGGCCCGGGTGGCCGCGAACGCGTCCGCCAGCAGGTCGGTGCGGACGCCGTCGGCGTCGATCGGGACGGGGACGGGCCGCAGCCCGGCGGCCCGGATGACCGCCAGGATGCCCGGGTACGTCGGCGATTCCACCAGGACCGGCGCGCCGGGCGCGGCCAGCGAGCGCATGGCGACGGTGAGCCCGCCCTGCCCGCCGGAGGTGATCAGGACGTCTCCGGCGCCGATCGGCCCGCCGTGGCCGCCGATGTCGCGGGCGAACCAGCCGCGCAGCTCGGTGAGGCCGTCGACGGGTGGGCGGTCCCAGGCGCCGGGGCGGCGGCCGGCCCGGGCGAGGGCGGTGGCCAGCAGGCGTTCGGGCAGCAGTGAGGCGTGCGGGTAGCCGCTGTTGAGGTCGATGACGTGGGGCGGCGGCACCCGGAGGGTGGCGAGGACCGGGGCGGCGATCAGGTCGCGGGGGCCGGAGTCGGCGCTGAGCGCGATCTCCTGCCAGGAGAGGTCGCCGGTGCGGCCGGGCGGTGCGGCGGGGGCGGTCGGGGCCGCGGCGAAGGCCGCCGCCCGGAAGACCCCGGCGCCGGGCCTGGAGACCACCAGTCCCTCGGCGACGAGGACCGCGATGGCCCGGGAGACCGTCACCGGGCTGACCTGGTGGCGTTCCATCAGCGCCCGGCTGGCGGGCAGCTTCCGTCCTTCCGGGTAGCGCTCGACCTCCCGCCGCAGGGTGTCGGCAAGTTCGGTCACACTGCTACGCTCGTTCATGACGGCACAAGATAGCGCTACCCAGCTCCGGGCGATAGCACCGCAGCGCGGCGCGGCCTCCGGCACCGCTCTCGCCGCCCTCGGGGTGGCCTCCTTCTCGCTCAGCTTCCCGGCCACCGCGTGGTCCCTGACCGGCTTCGGCCCGTGGACCTCGACCGGCCTGCGCGGGGTCCTGGCCGGGGCGCTGGCCGCGCTCTACCTGCTGGCTGCCGCCGCCCCGCTGCCGCAGCGGCGGCACTGGCCCGCCCTGCTGGTGGTCTCGGTCGGCTGCGTCCTCGGCTTCCCGCTGCTGACCACGCTCGCCCTGCGCACCTCCTCGACCGCCCATTCGGCGGTGGTGATCGGCGTCCTGCCGCTGGCCACCGCGGTGGTCGCGGCGCTGCGCACCGGCCGCCGGCCGTCCCGGGCGTTCTGGGCGGCCGCGCTGGCGGGGGCGGTGGCCGTCCTGGCCTTCACCCTGCTGCAGAGCCACGGCCGGCCGACCGTCGCCGACCTCTACCTGTTCGTCGGGCTGGTGATCTGCGCGGCCGGGTACGCGGAGGGCGGGCGGCTCTCCCGGGACCTCCCGGGCGCCCAGGTGATCGCCTGGGCGGTGCTGGCCGCACTGCCGGTGACGCTGCTGACCTCGGCGTTCGGGCTGGCCACCGAGCCGGTGCAGCTCGGGCCGAAGGCGCTGGCCGGGCTGGCGTACGTCGCGGCGGTGTCGCAGTTCGGCGGGTTCGTGCTCTGGTACCGGGGGATGGCCGGGATCGGCGTGCCGAGGGCCAGTCAGCTGCAGCTCGGGCAGCCGCTGCTGACGCTGGTCTGGTCGGTGCTCCTGCTCGGCGAGCACCTGCCGGCCGCCGCGCCGGTCACGGCGGTGGTGGTGCTGGTCTGCATCGCGGTGACCCAGCGGGCCCGGACCTGAGCGGGCAGCGGCGCGGGGGACGCCGAACGCCACGGCTGACGCCACGGCTGACGCCACGGCGAACGCCGCCGCGAACGCCGCCGCCCGTACGGCCCCGGAGCCGCGCACTGACCGCTTCGGAGCAGCCCTCCGCTCGTTAGGATGAAGCCGTGCCCGTCGGTCCGGGCGCGGCATCCGGAGGGAGTGGGCCGTCATGGCAGACGAGAGGCACGCCCCGGCGGCCGGGGAAGCGCCGGCCCGACGACGCGGCCAGGGCGAGCTGGAGGCGCAGGTGCTGGCGGTGCTCCAGCAGGCGCCCGGCCCGGCCAGCGCGGGGTGGGTCCAGGAACGCCTGGAGGGCGACCTGGCGTACACCACGGTGATGACCATCCTGTCCCGGCTGCACGCCAAGAACGCCGTCTCCCGGTCCCGCTCCGGCCGCTCCTACCTGTGGCTGGCCTCCTCCGACGCCGCCGGGCTGGCGGCGCTGCGGATGCGCCGGATGCTCGACGGGGAGGCCGACCGGGACGCCGTCCTGGCCAGTTTCGTCACTGCGCTGCTGCCGCACGACGAGGAACTGCTGCGGGCGCTGCTCGACGCCGCCTCCGCCGATCCGGCGGCGACCGACCGCGAGAGCTGACCCGTGGGCTTCTTCGTCTTCCTCCCGCTCATCCTGCCGCTCACCGCGGTTCCGATCGCGCGCCTGACCGAGCAGCACCTGCACCCGCGCGGCGCGGCCCGGCTGATGACCGTGATCAGCGCGGTGATGGCGGTGTGCAGCGTGCTCTGCCTCGGGCTGATCGGCGTGGTGGGCACCGCGCAGATCCCCGGCAACCCGCTGCCGGACAGCTGGTCAGACCCGGAGGTGCGGGCCGCGCTGCCGTACCACGAGACGGTCGGCACGGCCGCGATGTGGCTGCTGGCGCTGGTGGGCCTCGCCTGCGCCCGGACGCTCGTCCGGCACCTGCGGGTGCGCGCCCGGGCCCGGCGGGCGCTGTCCGGACTGCCCGCGCGGCCCGGGCCGACCGGTGACCTCGCGGTGCTGCCGGACCGCAGCCCGTACGCCTACGCGCTGCCCGGCTCGCCCGGGCGGGTGGTGGTGTCCACCGGGATGCTGGACGGCCTGGCGGCGGACGAGCGGGAGGCCCTGCTCGCCCACGAGCGGGCGCACCTGCGCCACCGTCACCACCGGTACCTGCTGACCACCCAGCTCGCCGCCTGCGTCAACCCCTTCCTGCGGCCACTGCAGGACGCGGTGGCGTACAGCGCGGAGCGGTGGGCGGACGAGGACTCGGCACAGGCCGTGGGGGACCGCCGGATCACCGCGCGGGCGGTGGCCCGGGCGGCCCTGGTCTCGCACGCCGCCCCGGCGCCCGGCTTCGCGGCCTTCGCCGCCCCGACCGCGGCGGCCGGTCCGGTGCCGCGCCGGGTCGCCGCGCTGCTCGGCCCGGTGCCGACCTCCCGCAACTGGCCGCCGGCCAAGACCCCGGCGGGCCTGGCGGCGATGGTCGCCGCGATCGGGACGGCGGCGTCGGCGCTGTGCGCGCTCAACGCCGCCGTGGCCCTGCTGCTGGTGCTGAAGGCCGTCACCCCGCTGTAGTGGACGAACCTGCCGCCGGGCTCAGAGCGTCGCGGCCAGTTCGTCGACGGCGGCCTCGGCAGCCGCCAGCGACTCGGCGGCGAGCGGCTCCAGGCCGTTCAGCGCGGGAACGTCCGCGGCCCGGGTGAGCTCGGCGGTGACGACGTGCAGGTTCTCCTCGGCGATTCCGAGGCTGCCGAAGTACGCCCGCAGGTACGGGAGCTGGAAGTCGAAGTGCTCGCGCGGGGTGCCCGGCCCGTAGCCGCCGCCGCGGACCGCGACGACCACCACGGGGGTGCCGCGCAGCAGCCGCCCGCCGGTGTCCGGGTCGAGGAAGGCGCCGGGGAAGGAGACCCGGTCGATCCACGCCTTGAGGCCGGTCGAGACGGTGAAGTTGTACATCGGGCTGCCGAGCAGCAGGGTGCCGGCGGCCCGCAGTTCCTCGATCAGTGGCCGGCTGAGCGCCCACTCGCGCGCCTCGTCCGGGTTCTCGACCAGCGCGGCGACGTCCGCCGGCGGGAGCGGGCCCTTGCGTTCGGTCCGTCGGCCGAGGCTGTCGTAACCGGCGCGCACCGCGGGCACCGGGTCGGCGGCGAGGTCGCGGTAGCGGTGCCGGGCGGCGCTGCCGTGCCGGGCGCGCCATGCGGCGGCGAAGCGGCCGGTCAGGGCGCGGCTGACCGAGCCGGCCGGGCTGATGCTGGAGTCCAGGTGGAGCAGCGTGGTGGAGGTCATGGTGGTCTCCTGGTCACCTCGGGGGAGGACGGATCGTCATAGCGGTGACGAGCCGGGCCGAGGAAAGGTGACCGATGGACCGGGACGGGATTTCGGGAGCGATCACCGAGGGAGCGCCGGCCGGGGACGCGATTACCACCGGAGCGGCGGCCGGGGACGCGATCACCGGCGGAGCGGCGGCCGCAGGCGCGGCGGCGCGGTTCGAGGCCGAGCGCGGGCGGCTGCGGGCGATCGCCCAGCGGATGCTCGGGTCGACCGGCGAGGCCGAGGACGCCGTGCAGGAGGCCTGGCTGCGGCTGGCCCGGACCGACCCGGCGGAGATCGACAACCTGCCCGGCTGGCTGACCACCGTGGTCTCCCGGATCTGCCTGGACCTGCTGCGGGCCCGCGCCGCGCGCCGCGAGGAGCCGACCGGCGAGGCGCTGCCGGACGCGGCGGGCGGTGGCGCGGACCCGGAGCGGGAGGCGCTGCTGGTCGAGTCGGTGGGCCGGGCGCTGCTCGTGGTGCTGGACCGGCTGGGCCCGGCCGAGCGGGTCGCCTTCGTGCTGCACGACGGCTTCGCGGTGCCCTTCGAGGAGATCGCGTCGATCGTCGGACGGACCCCGGTGGCCGCCAAGAAGCTGGCCAGCCGAGCCCGGCAGCGGGTGCGGGGCACGGCCGCGCTGCCCCCGGAGCCGCTGGCCGGGCACCGGCGGGTGGTGGAGGCCTTCCTGGCCGCCGCCCGGGACGGGGACCTGGCCGGGCTGCTGGCCGTCCTGGCCCCGGACGTGGTGCGCCGGGCCGACCCGGCCGCGCTGCCGCCCGGCCGCGCCCTGGTGGCCCGCGGCGCGGCGACGGTCGCCCGGGAGACCACGGTCTTCGGCCGCCGGGCCCGCCACGGCGCGGTGGCCCTGGTGGACGGGGTGCCGGGCATCCTGATCGCGCCGGCCGGGCGGCTGCGGCTGGTGCTGCGGGTGGCGGTCGCGGACGGCCGGGTGGCCGGCTACGAGGTGGTCGCCGACCCGGCCCGGCTCGCCGCCCTCGAGCTGGCCGTACTGCCGGGGTGATCCCGAGGCCCGCCCCGCCGCCCGTCCGCCCCGCCGCCCGTCCGCCCCGCCGCCTGGCCGCTCCGCCCTGCCGCCCGTCCGTCCCGCCGAAGGGCTCAGTCGGTGGAGGGCTCAGTCGGCGATCCGGACCAGCATCTTGCCGGTGTTGGCGCCGCGCAGCATGCCGAGGAAGGCGTCCACCACGCGGTCGAAGCCGTCCACGATCGTCTCGTCCGGGACGACGGCGCCCGACCGCAGGTGCGGGACGAGGAAGTCGTACAGCTCGGGCCGGGCGTCGAGGTGGTTGCGGACCAGGAAGCCCTCCAGTCGCAGGCTCTTGCCGACCACGTCGTAGAGGTTGCGCGGCGCGGCCGGCGGGTCCTGCGGGCGGTCGTACTGGGCGACGGCGCCGCACCAGGCGATCCGGCCGTGGTCGCGCAGGGCGCCGATGGCGGCTTCCAGGTGGTCGCCGCCGACGTTGTCCAGGTAGACGTGCAGCCCCTCGGGGGCGGCCTCGCGCAGGCGCTCCGCGATCGGGCCGTCGTGGTAGTCGAAGGCGGCGTCGAAGCCGAGGTGCGCGGTGAGGCGGGCGGCCTTGGCGGCGGAGCCGGTGCTGCCGACGATCCGTCCGGCACCGAGCAGGCGGGCGAGCTGTCCGGTGGCGGTGCCGACGCCGCCGGCGGCCGCCGAGACGAACACCGTCTCGCCGGGCTGGAGCCGGGCGATCCGGGTCAGGCCGACCCAGGCGGACAGGCCGGTGCCGCCGAGCACCGACAGGTGGGCGCTGAGCGGGACCCCGGCGAAGTCGGGCAGCAGGCTCGCCCGCTCGGCGGTGACCACCGAGTGGGTGCGCCAGGCCTGGCGGTGGTGGACGAGCGCCCCGACGGGCAGGGCGTCGGCCCGGGACTCCACCACCCGGCCGAGGGTGCGGCCCTCCAGCGGGGCGTGCAGCTCCCAGCCGCCCTCGTTCATCTCCTCCCGCATGTACGGGTCGACGGACTGGTAGAGGTTCTCGACGAGGGCCTCGCCCGCCGCGAGCGCCGGGACGGCCTCCTCGACGAAGGCGAAGTTCTCGGCGGTCGGCGCGCCGTCGGGGCGGGAGACCAGGTGGACGGCGTGGGCGGTGGGGCGGGACATCGGGGCGCTCCGGACGGGTGAGGACGGGCGGGACGTGATCACCGTAGGAAGCGGGGGAGCGGTCGGGCAGGGGCTCACGTCGATGGAACGGCGGCTTCCATGAACGGGATCGATGGATCGGGGACTAGATTCGGGCGCATGACCGATCTCGCCCCGCACGAGCTGCGGACCCTCGTCGCCGTCGACGAGGAGCGGAGCTTCACGGCGGCCGCCGGCCGCCTGGACACCACCCAGTCCGCCGTCTCGCACGCCGTGCGGGCCTGCGAGCGGAAGCTCGGCGCGGTGCTGTTCGACCGCGGCCGCCACGGCGCGCGCCCCACCGACGCCGGCCTCCGGGCCCTGGCGTACGCCCGCCGGATCCTGCGGCTGCTGGACGCCATGGGTCCCGACGTGCGCGGTGCCGGAACGGAGGGGCCGCTGACCGGCACGCTGCGGATCGCCGCCTTCCGCAGCGCCGCCGCCCACCTGCTGCCGCCCGTCCTGGCCCGGCTAGCCGAGCGCCACCCCGGGCTCGGCACGCACGTCCGGATCGTCCGGGAGATCGGCCGCGGCACCGCCGGGGAGGTCGCCGACGGCCGCGCCGACCTCGGGCTCGCCACCCTGGACGCAAGCGGCCCGCCGCCCGTCCCGGGCCTGGTCGCGGCGCGCCTGTACGAGGAGACGTACGCGCTCGCGCATCCGCAGGGCCACCCGGCGCCGCGCGAGCTCCCGCTGGTCGACTGGGACGAGAACTGCGGCTCGTACACCCGGGACTGGTGGCAGCGGCAGGACTGGATCCCGCCCGCGACCGTGGACGTGGAGGACGACACGGTCGCCCTCTCGCTGGTCGCCCAGGGCATCGGCATGGCGATCATGCCCCGGACGGCGCTGCTCGGCGCCCCGGCCGGCCTCGCCGTGACCGACCTCGGGCCGCGCCCGCCCAGCCGCTTCGTCGGGTACGTCACCACGCCCGAGCTGGCCGGGGCGGCCGCCGTCCGGGCGCTGATCCGCGAGCTGCGCGAGGTCCCGCTGCCGGCGGGGCTCACCTCCGCCCGGCCCTCGGCAGCCGCCCAGCCCGCGACGGCGGCTCAGCCCTCGACGGCTGCCGCGTCCCCTTCGCCCCCGCCGCCCTCGCCGCCCCCGCCGACCCCGCCGCCCTCGATGGCTTCGACGGCCTCCCTGAGCTTGCGGAACTCCCCGGCCAACGCGTCCAGGGTGTAGTGCGCGTTGAGGCCGCTGGGGTTGGGCAGTACCCACACCTCGGTGTCGCCGATGCCCTCGGGCTGGCGGCCGATCGCGGCCCGTCGCTGCCCGAAGGCCGTCCGGTAGGCGCCGATGCCGAGGACGGCCAGGGCCCGCGGGCGCAGCCGCCGCACCCGGTCGCGGAGCGCGGCACCGCCCTCGCGCAGTTCCTCGGCGGTCAGCTCGTCCGCCTTGGCGGTGGTGCGCGGGGCGACGTTGGTGATCCCCAGGCCGAGCGCGAGCAGCTGCTCCTGCTCGTCCGGCCGGTACTGGCGCCCGGTGAAGCCGGAGCGGTGCAGCGCGGGCCAGAAGCGGTTGCCGGGCCGGGCGAAGTGGTGTCCGGTGGCGCCGGACCACAGGCCCGGGTTGATGCCGCAGAACAGCACCCGCAGCCCGGGCCCGGTGATGTCCGGGATGGTGGTGTCCTTGGCGGCCAGCAGCTGTTCGGCGGTGGGCTTCATCGGCGTGTGCGGCTTCACCCGGCCAAGTGTGCCGTGCCCTCCGCCGGCGCCGTACGGCGGCAGCGCAGCCACCGCAGGCCGAAGACCACCGCGGCCGCGTACGCCCAGCCGACGAAGACGTCGATGATGAAGTGCTCCGCGCCGTAGACCAGGGTGAACGTCATCGCGAGCGGATAGGCGACCAGCACCGCCCGCAGCCAGGGCCGGACGGTGGGCCAGAAGAAGAACAGCAGCATCGCCGGGTAGGCGGAGTGCAGCGAGGGCATCGCGGCGACGTCGTTGGCGAACTGGCTGCCGTTCTCCAGCAGCGAGTCGGCCTGCGGCAGCCCGCTCACCGAGATGACCTCCCAGACCACCCGGGTCACGTGCGGCAGGTTGCCGTCCTGGGCGACCAGCCACGGCGGGTCGGCCGGGAAGAGCAGGTAGGTGGCGAAGCCCGCGAAGGTGAGGGTCAGGTAGCAGGCGAGCAACTGTCGGAACCGGTGGTGCGCGCGTCGCCAGAGCGCGGCGAGCAGCAGGAAGACGACGAAGAAGTGCGAGAGGTAGACGCCGATCGCCGCGTAGTCGTACCAGTGCGGCGAACCGGGGGTGTAGAGGGCGTGCTGGAGCCGGACCGTCCAGGTCTCGCCGAAGCCGAGGGCCTCGTCGAAGCGCAGTTGTGGCAGCCAGTGGGGGGCCCACGGGGTGTGCGCGCCGTAGCCGCGCAGCAGCGAGTACGCCCAGACCACGGCCATCACCGGCACCCAGTCGCGCAGCACCAGGAGGAAGCCGCGGGGGCCGTGCCCGCTGTGCACGGCGGCGGTCAGCAGGGCGCCGATCAGCCAGAGGAACAGCACGTCGTTGGCGGCCGGGATGCCCTCGGCGCTCAGGAACCAGAGGAGGCCGGTCAGGTAGAGCGGCCACGCCAGGAACCGGAGTCTCGACCAGCCCGTCACGCGGGGGCGGGGTGGAGGCACCGGGCGCGGTTGTTCGGCCCGCACGGGGGGCGGGGCGGGGCGGAGGGTCTTGGTCATGCGCACCGAAACTAGCAATCGAAACTTGGAGGACTCTGGATGAAGTATGACCGGATCGTAAGAACGTCGGATCCGGTCAGCGCCGCTGCCGGCCTCGCTGCCGAGCTCGCGGTCGGTACCGCGGTCGGTACCGCGGCCCACCTCGCGGTCGGCGCCGTGCCGGGCATCGCGCTCATGCCACGATGCCCAGCTCGTGCGGGGTGTTGTTGAAACGGCGGCCGCCGGTCGGGGTGACGGTGACGATGTCCTCGATCCGCACCCCGAACCGGCCGGGCAGGTAGACCCCGGGCTCGATCGAGAAGCACATCCCGGGCACCAGCGGCTGCTCCTCGCCTTCGACCAGGTACGGCGGTTCGTGCGTGGTCGTACCGATGCCGTGGCCGGTGCGGTGGATGAAGTACTCGCCGTAGCCGCCGTCGGTGATCACCCGGCGGGCGATCCGGTCGATCTCCTGGCAGCTCACCCCGGGGCGGACCGCCTCGAAGGCGGTCTGCTGGGCGAGCCGGACCAGGTCGTGGACCTTCCGCACCTCCGCCGGGACGTCCGTGCCGACGTGCACCGTCCGAGTGGTGTCGGAGCCGTAGCCGTCCTTGAGGCCGCCGAAGTCCAACACCACGGTGTCACCCGTTCGGATGACCCGGTCGCCGGCCTCGTGGTGCGGATCGGCGCCGTTGGGGCCGGAGCCGACCACCGTGAAGTCGACCTGGCTGTGCCCGTACTGGATGAGCAGCGCGCCGAGGTCGCCGGCCACGTCGGTCTCCCGGCGGCCGGCGAAGGCTGCCTCCAGGATCCTGCGGTAGGCGGCGTCCGCCGCGCCGCCGGCCGAAGCCAGGCGCTCCAGCTCCTCGGTGTCCTTGACCGCGCGCAGCATCGGCAGGGTCTCGGTGAGCGAGGTGAACGAGGCGCCGGGCAGCGCGGCCTGGAAGCCGAGCAGGTGCATGGCCCAGGCGTTGTCGGAGACGCCGTAGCGCCCGGCCGGGTCGAGCAGTGGACCGGCGGTGGCGAACGGGTCCTCGCCGTCGGACCAGTCGAGCAGCCGGACGGCCTTGGCGCCGACCGCCTTCTCGGCGTCCGGGCGCTCCAACGTGGGGACGACCAGGGTGGGTTCGCGCCCGACGGTGAGGACGAGGGTGGTCAGCCGCTCGGTGATCGCGGTCGGCGTGTAGCCGCACAGGTAGGCCAGGTCGGGGCCGGCGGCGACGACCAGGCCGGCCAGCCCGGCGGCGGTCGCCTCGGCGCCGGCCCGAACCATCCGGGCGGTGTAGTCCTCGACGGTGAAGGGTCGGGGCACGGGTTCTCCCTCTGGGGGCGGACGGGCTCTGCCGGAACTCCATACTCCTCGAACTCCCTCAAGACCTCCTCGAGTTGGCGAAGCTCCAGGCGGACGTCGTGCAGGCCGGCCGCGGTGAAGGCGGCGGCGACCCGCTCGGCGGGCGTCCGGCACCCGGTGCCGGCCGCGGCGCGGGAGTCGGGGGAGGGCCCCGGGGCGGGCCGTACCCGGCCAGTCCACCCGGGTGCCGGGGCCGCCGCATGCGGCACGCACCCGAGTGGGTGACCGGCCGCCGACGCCGGGGCGTTCGCGGCCGAGGCCCGGTGCTTGACGGTGCTCAGTCTGCTCTACGGTCTCCGACTGGGCACGGAATCATAAATTCCGGGCCGACTGTCAGTGCGGTGGGACACCATGGCCGGCATGGCCTACGAACTCCAAGCGCTGATAGGAACATTGGAGCTGCTGAGGGTGGCGGCGGCGGAGGTCCCGGCGGCCCGGGTGGTGCCCCTGGCACAGGGGCTGGCCCTGATCCCGGTCACCTCCGCCGTCCTCACCGCGCTCCAGGGCGACGGCAGCGTGCGGAAGCCCGCCGGCTGGGCCGGGTTCGGCCGGTACGCGGACGGCTTCGAACTCCGGCTCGCCGCCTGGTCGAAGGCCGGCCCGATCGCCTGCGTCGAGGCCGAGTACTTCGGCGGCAGCGGCACCCAGTGCGCCGCGGTCTGGGAGAACGGCCGGATCGTCCTCGGCCCGCTCACCGTCGGCGAGTTCGAGCCCGAGCCGCCCGAGGGCCTCCCGATCTCCCGAGCCCTGCGGCGGATCGGCGCGCGCACCGACGAGGGCCGGGTCGACGAGTTCGACTCGGTCGGCCTGGGCGCGCACCGCAGCACCGGGAGCTGGGCCGGGGCCGACTGAGCCGGCGCGCGCGGTTCGGCGTACGTGCGGTGGCTGCGTTCGGACGACTGCCCGACCGTGTGAGGCAGGCACGAACGGCCCCGCTCCCAAATACCGGGGAGCGGGGCCGTGCCGTTCGTCCCGCCGACCGGAGGCCAGTGGCTGGCGGCGGTTCGCGATCAGCGGTAGTTCACGTACTGGATCGCGAAGTCCAGGTCCTTGCTCTTGAGCAGGTTCTGCACGGCCTGGAGGTCGTCGCGGCTCTTCGAGCTGACGCGCAGTTCGTCGCCCTGAACCTGCGCCTTGACGCCCTTCGGGCCTTCGTCACGGATGATCTTCGCGACCTTCTTCGCGTCCTCCGTGGTGATGCCTTCCTTGATGTTGGCGAAGATCTTGTACTCCTTGCCGGAGAGCTGAGGCTCGGCGGCGTCCAGAGCCTTCAGCGACAGGCCGCGCTTGACGAACTTCGTCTGCAGCACGTCGAGGATGGCGCGCACGCGCTCCTCGCCGTTGGCCTTCATCTCGATCTTTTCGCCGGAGCGGCTGATCTCGCCGCCCACGCCCTTGAAGTCGAAGCGCGTCGCGATCTCACGGGAGGTCTGGTTGATCGCGTTGTCGACCTCCTGCCACTCGACCTTCGAGACGATGTCGAAACTGGAGTCGGCCATGGGTGTTGGTCTCCTTGATGCTCTGGCTGCACTGACAAGGGCTGCCCCACCGGACGCCCGCCGCCCCAGCCTATCCAGCGCCGCCCCGCCCTCGCCCGCGGCGAGCACGTGGCGATCCTTGATCATCGCGTGCCTCATCGCGTGCCTCATCGCGAGGCCTATCGAGTGGCGAACCACCCCCCGGCATCGGGTATGGTTTACCAAGTCGAACGGGGCGAACACCCCGGAAGGCAAAAATCCTGGCTGGTTGCCCGAGCGGCCAAAGGGAGCAGACTGTAAATCTGCCGCGTAAGCTACGCAGGTTCGAACCCTGCACCAGCCACAGGATAGAGAACAGCCCCTGATCTGCGGAAACGCAGATCAGGGGCTGTTTTGTCGTGCCCGGATGCCGACGGGCCCAGCTCTTGCACATTGCTTGCAATTGCGTGAGTCAGGCAGCAGAGTGGGGGCCCGGGGGTGGGAGTCCTTCGACTGAGCTGATCGTCTTCCCAACCGGCGCCCGCCGGGACAAACGGCTCGCCCACCCCCGCCAACAGCCCCTCCACGCAGGACGGCGGGCGCGTCAAGGGCCCGTCAAAGCTGCTCGTGGCCGCGTCAGGAACGCGTAGGGCCGGGGAGGCGCCGGGCGCACGGACCGCAGGATCGGAGCAACTACCGACCGCGGAGGTTCCGTCCGATGTCCAGCGCCACCACCACCCCGGCCGTCACGGCCGAACCCGAGCCGCCGGATACCGGCGCGGGCGACGAGCGGCACCGGCTCAGCGCGCTCGGCGGACTGGCGGCGCTGTCGCTGGACGCGATGGCCTCGGTGGCGTACGGGCCGGAGTCGATCGTGCTGGTGCTGGCGGCCGCCGGCGCGTACGGGCTGGGCTTCACGCTGCCGGTCACCGCGGCGATCGCCGTCCTGCTGGCGGTGCTGGTCGCCTCCTACCGGCAGGTGATCGCGGCGTTCCCGGACGGCGGCGGCTCCTACGCGGTGGCCAAGGCGCACCTGGGCCGCCGGACGGCGCTGACCGCGGCCGCCTCGCTGGTGATCGACTACATCCTGAACGTCGCGGTCTCGGTGACCGCGGGCGTGGCCGCGCTGACCTCGGCCGTACCGGGCCTGTACGGCCAGCGGGTCTGGCTCTGTCTGGGTGTGCTGGCCCTGGTGACCGCGGTGAACCTGCGGGGGATCGCCGAGTCGGCGCGCTGGTTCATGGCGCCGACGGCGGTCTTCGTCCTCGCGATCCTGGCGATCATCGTGGTCGGTCTGTTCCGGGACGGCCCGGCGAGCACCGCGGCGGCCGCCGGGCACGCCTCGGCGCTGGCCGGGAACGCCACCACGGTCGGTGCGCTGCTACTGCTCAAGGCCTTCGCGGCGGGCTGTTCGGCGCTGACCGGGGTGGAGGCGGTGGCCAACGCCGTCCCCTCCTTCCGCGCCCCGCGAGTGAAGCGGGCGCAGCACACCGAGGTCGTGCTCGGCGCCCTGCTCGGCGTGATGCTGATCGGCCTGGCCGTGCTGATCGGGCGCTTCCACCTCCAGCCGGTCGAGGGCGTCACCGTGCTCGCCCAACTCGCCGACGCCTCGCTCGGCCACGGCGCCGGCTTCTACGTCGTCCAGTTCGCCACCGTGGTCCTGCTCGGGCTGGCCGCCAACACGTCCTTCGGCGGGCTGCCGGTGCTGATGGACCTGCTGGCCCGGGACAACCACCTGCCGCACGTGTTCGCGCTGCGCGCCGACCGCCAGGTGTACCGGTACGGCGTGTTGTTCCTGGCCGCGGTGTCGGCGGCGCTGCTGGTCGGCTCCGGCGGGGACGTCAACAGCCTGGTGCCGTTGTTCTCGATCGGCGTGTTCGTCGGCTTCACCGTCTGCCAGGTCGGCATGGTCCGGCACTGGCTGCTGCACCGCCCGGCGGGCTGGCGGGGCAAGGCCGCGCTGAACGGCTTCGGCGCGCTGCTCACCGGCGTCGCCGCCCTGGTCGTCACCGGCACCAAGTTCACCGAGGGCGCCTGGGGCATCGTGGTGGCCCTGCCGCTGCTGGTGGTGCTGTTCGAGGCGATCCACCGCAGCTATGCGCGGATCGGCGAACGGCTGGAGCTGGGCCGCGTACCCGGCCCGGTGACCCGACAGCGCAGCCTGGTCATCGTCCCGGTGACCGCGATCACCCGGCTCACCCGGGACGGCCTGTCGGCGGCGCTCTCGCTCGGCGACGAGGTGATGGCGGTGACCGTCGTGCACGAGCCGACCGCGGCCGAGGCGCTGCGCCGGGACTGGGAGCTGTGGCAGCCGGGCGTGCCGCTGGTGGAGATCCCGGACGGCCGCCGGCGGCTGGGCCGGCCGATCGCCGACTTCGTCAACGAGCTCGGGGCGGAGCACGTCTACGACCGGCTGACCGTGCTGATCCCCGAGGTCGAGCCCGCCCGCTGGTTCCAGCGGGCGCTGCAGAACCGGCGCGGTGCCGTGATCGACCGCGCCCTGCGCCGGCACACCGACGCGGTGGTCTGCCGGCTGCGGATGCGGATGTGACCGGGGGAGACCCGCGTGAACGGCCCCGGGCGGCAGCCTGCCGCCCGGGGCCGTTCGCCGTCCCACCTGTTCGCCGTCCCACCTGTTCGCCGTCCCACCTGCACACCGTCCCACCACCCGTTTGCCGTCCCATCACCTGCACACCGCCCCACCACCCGTTCGCCGTCCCACCACCCATTCGCGTCAAGGTCCCGTCAACGTGGCGCGGTCACCCGTATGGAGGGCGTCAGGGCTCGATAACGCGCCTCTGACGGCTGGTTTGCTGCATCTGCCGGTCGTCCGCCGGCGCCGCGCGAGCCGTACGGCCAGGTCGCGGCATCTCCCGAACCACGCTGGTGGAGCCCATGTCCGATCTCATCTACGTCGGTGTCACGGTCGCCGTGTTCGCCGTCATCGCCCTGATCGCGCGGGGGGTGGAGAAGCTGTGAGTGCCGAGAACATCGCTGGTCTGGTCGTGGCTGTCGCGCTCGTCGGCTATCTCGTCGTGGCGCTGATCTTCCCGGAGAAGTTCTGACATGGGATCCACTCTCGCGGGCTGGCTGCAGGCCCTCGCCCTCGTCGGCGCGCTGGCCCTGTGCTACCGCCCCCTGGGCGACTACATCGCCAAACTGCTCACCACCTCCAAGCACCTCGGAGTCGAGCGCGGCATCTACAGGGTGATCGGGGTCGACGGCGACGCCGATCAGCGGTGGCCGGTGTACCTGCGTTCGGTGCTGGCCTTCTCGGCCGTCTCCGTCCTGTTCCTGTACGGCCTGATCCGGCTCCAGGGCTACCTGCTGCTGAGCCTGGGCGTGCCGCAGATGGAGGGCCACCAGGCCTGGAACACCGCGATCTCGTTCGTCGCCAACACCAACTGGCAGTCCTACGCGGGTGAGTCCGCGATGGGCCACCTGGTGCAGATGACGGGCCTGGCGGTGCAGAACTTCGTTTCGGCGGCCGTCGGCATCGCGGTGGTGGCCGCGCTGATCCGGGGCTTCACCCGCAACCGCACCGACCGGGTCGGCAACTTCTGGGTGGACCTGGTCCGGATCAACCTGCGGCTGCTGCTGCCGATCTCGATCGTGTTCGCCCTGGTCCTGGCCGCCTCCGGGGTGATCCAGAACTTCCACGGCTTCCACGAGGTGACCACGCTCAGCGGCGAGGTGCAGAAGATCCCTGGCGGCCCGGTGGCCTCCCAGGAGGCCATCAAGCTGCTCGGCACCAACGGCGGCGGCTTCTTCAACGCCAACTCGGCGCACCCGTTCGAGAACCCCACCGGCTTCTCCAACCTGGTCGAGGTCTTCCTGCTGCTGGTGATCCCGTTCGCGCTGCCCCGAACCTTCGGCCGAATGGTCGGCGACAACCGCCAGGGCTACGCGATCGTCGCGGTGATGGGTCTCTTCTGGGTGGCGTCGACCGCCCTGCTGACCCTCGCCGAGTCGCAGCACCAGGGCAGCGCCCTACAGGCCGCGGGCGCCGCGATGGAGGGCAAGGAGCAGCGGTTCGGTATCGCCGCCAGCTCGCTGTTCGCCGCGTCGACCACGCTGACCTCGACCGGTGCGGTGAACTCCTTCCACGACTCGTACACGCCGTTCGGCGGCGGGTTGACGGTCTTCGACATGATGCTGGGCGAGATCGCGCCCGGCGGCACCGGCTCCGGCCTGTACGGCATGCTCGTGCTGGCGATCGTCGCGGTGTTCGTCGCGGGCCTGATGGTCGGGCGCACCCCCGAGTACCTGGGCAAGAAGCTCGGCGGCCGGGAGATGAAGTTCGCCTCGCTGTACATCCTCACCACGCCGACGATCGTGCTGATCGGCACGGGTGTGGCGATGGCCCTGCCGGGTGAGCGGGCCGGGATGCTCAACTCGGGCGCCCACGGCTTCTCCGAGGTGCTGTACGCGTTCACCTCGGCCGCCAACAACAACGGCTCGGCCTTCGGCGGCATCACCGTGAACACCGACTGGTACGACACCGCGCTCGGACTGGCGATGATCTTCGGCCGGCTGCTGCCGATCGTCTTCGTCCTGGCGCTGGCGGGCTCGCTCGCGCAGCAGCAGCCGGTCCCGGCCACCCCGGGCACCCTGCCCACCCACAAGCCGCTGTTCGTGGGCCTGCTGTCGGGCGTGATCCTGATCGTCGTCGGCCTCACCTACTTCCCGGCCCTGGCTCTCGGGCCGATCGCGGAAGGTCTCACCTCCTGATGTCCACCCCCACGCTCAACCCCGTACCGGCCGACACCGAGGCCGTGCCCGCCGCGCCGCACAGAGTGCAGAGCGGCCTCCTCGACCCGAAGCTGATCGTCGCGTCCCTGCCGGACGCGGTGAGGAAGCTCGATCCCCGGGTGATGGTCAAGAATCCGGTGATGTTCGTGGTCGAGGTGGGCTCGGTCGTCACCACGATCTCCGCGATCGCCAGCCCGTCCGTGTTCGCCTGGACGATCACGGTCTGGCTCTGGCTCACCACGGTCTTCGCCAACCTGGCGGAAGCCGTCGCCGAGGGCCGCGGGAAAGCCCAGGCCGACACCCTGCGCAAGACCAAGACCGAGAGCGTCGCCCGCCGGCTCACCAACTGGCCCGCCACGCAGGACGAGGAAGAAGTCCCCGGCACCGCGCTCCAGCTCGGCGACCACGTGGTGGTCGAGGCCGGCCAGGTCATCCCCGGCGACGGTGACGTCGTCGAGGGTGTCGCCTCGGTGGACGAGTCGGCGATCACCGGTGAGTCCGCGCCGGTCATCCGCGAGTCCGGCGGCGACCGCTCCGCCGTGACCGGCGGCACCAAGGTGCTGTCCGACCGGATCGTGGTGAAGATCGCCTCGGAGCCCGGCAAGTCGTTCATCGACCGGATGATCGCCCTGGTCGAGGGCGCCGCCCGGCAGAAGACGCCGAACGAGATCGCGCTCAACATCCTGCTGGCCTCGCTGACCATCGTCTTCCTGGTCGCGGTCGTCACGCTCCAGCCGATGGCCACCTACGCGGGCGCCCCGCAGTCGATGATCGTGCTGGTCGCCCTGATCGTGGCGCTCATCCCGACCACGATCGGCGCGCTGCTCTCCGCGATCGGCATCGCGGGCATGGACCGGCTGGTCCAGCGCAACGTGCTGGCGATGTCCGGCCGCGCCGTCGAGGCCGCCGGCGACGTCAACACCCTGCTGCTCGACAAGACCGGCACCATCACCCTGGGCAACCGCCAGGCCGCCGAGTTCCTCGCGGTGAGCGGTGTCTCCACGGACGAACTGGCCAGTGCGGCCCAGCTCTCCTCGCTGGCGGACGAGACCCCCGAGGGCCGCTCGATCGTGGTCCTCGCCAAGACCGAGTACGGCCTGCGGGCCCGCGCCCAGGGCGAGTTGACCCACGCCACCTGGGTCCCGTTCACCGCCCAGACCCGCATGTCGGGCGTCGACCTCGACGAGGCCGACGGGGTCCACCAGGTCCGCAAGGGCGCCGCCGCCGCCGTCTCCACCTGGGTCGCCGACAACGGCGGCCGGGTCGGCGACGAGGTCTCCACGCTCGTCGACGGGATCTCGGCCGCAGGTGGCACCCCGCTGGTGGTGGCCACCAGGATCGGTGAGGAGCCCGCCCGCGTCCTCGGGGTCATCCACCTCAAGGACGTGGTCAAGGAGGGCATGCGGGAACGCTTCGACGAGCTGCGCCGGATGGGCATCAAGACCGTCATGATCACGGGCGACAACCCGCTGACCGCCAAGGCGATCGCGGAGGAGGCCGGCGTCGACGACTTCCTCGCCGAGGCCACGCCCGAGGACAAGATGGCCCTGATCAAGAAGGAGCAGGAGGGCGGCAAGCTGGTCGCGATGACCGGCGACGGCACCAACGACGCCCCCGCCCTCGCCCAGGCCGACGTCGGCGTCGCGATGAACACCGGGACCATGGCGGCCAAAGAGGCCGGCAACATGGTCGACCTCGACTCCAACCCCACCAAGCTGATCGAGATCGTGGAGATCGGCAAGCAACTGCTGATCACCCGCGGCGCGCTGACCACCTTCTCCATCGCCAACGACGTGGCCAAGTACTTCGCGATCATCCCCGCGATGTTCGCCGGCGTCTACCCGGGCCTGAGCCACCTCAACATCATGGACCTGCACAGCCCCCAGTCCGCGATCACCTCGGCGATCATCTTCAACGCCCTGGTCATCATCGGCCTCATCCCGCTCGCCCTGCGCGGCGTCAAGTACCGGCCTTCCGACGCCAGTTCGCTACTGCGCCGCAACATCGGGATCTACGGCTTCGGCGGTCTGGTGGTCCCGTTCGTCGGCATCAAGCTGATCGACCTGCTCGTCCAGTTCATCCCCGGCCTCAGCTGAGAGAGGAGTCCACCACCATGTCCAAGCCCCTGCCCGCCGCCGTGCGGACCCACTTCACCGCGCTGCGCGTGCTCCTCGTGCTGACCGTGATCCTCGGAGTCGCCTACCCGCTGCTGGTCACCGGGATCTCCCAGGTCGCGTTCAGCGACAAGGCCAACGGCTCGATCGTGACGTCCGACGGCAAGGAAGTCGGCTCCAGCCTGATCGGCCAGAACTTCAACCTGCCCAAGGCCAACCCGGACGACCCGAAGGAGGAGGCCAAGCCGGACCCGAAGTGGTTCCAGCCGCGCCCCGCCGCCAACGGCTACGCCGGCGACAACTCGGGCGCCTCCAACCAGGGCCCGAACAGCGAGGACCTGCTGAAGGCCGTCAACGACCGCCGCGCCGCCGTCGCCGCGTTCGACGGCGTCGACCCGGCGAGCGTCCCGGCCGACGCGCTGACCGCCTCCGGCTCCGGCCTCGACCCGCACATCTCCGTGGCCTACGCCAAGGAGCAGGTCAACCGGGTCGCCAAGGAGCGCAACCTCCCGGCCGACAAGCTGAACCGGCTGGTCGACACCTACACCGAGAGCCGCTCGCTCGGCTTCCTCGGCAGCGAGGCGGTCAACATCGTGCTACTCAACAAGGCTCTGGGCGAGCAGAAATGACGCTACGTCAGAAGTCTGCGTGACCTGGCCGGCCCGGTCATGGGAGAACCTCTCCCGTGGCCGGGCCGGCCGCGCCACACCCACACCCAGGCCCGCACCCGCACTCACAACCACGACCACGCCCGCACCATCCCAACTGTCGGATCCTCGACGGAAAGAGCAGTGCCCATGGCCCGCGACCTCACCACCGGCTCCGCCATCCGCGGCGGCCGGCTGAGGGTGTACCTCGGCTCCGCGCCGGGGGTCGGCAAGACCTACCGGATGCTGGACGAGGCCCGGCGCAGACAGGAGCGCGGGGCCGACGTCGTGGTCGGCTACATCGAGTGCCACGGCCGGCGTCACACCGAGGGCATGCTGGCGGGCCTGGAGATCCTGCCGCGGGTCCAGCGCTCCTACCGGGGGGCCGAGTTCGAGGAGATGGACCTCGACGCCGCGCTCGCCCGCCGCCCGTCCGTCGTCCTGGTCGACGAGCTGGCGCACACCAACATCCCCGGCGGCCGGCACGCCAAGCGCTGGCAGGACGTCGAGGAACTACTCGCCGCCGGGATCGACGTCATCACCACCGTCAACATCCAGCATCTGGAATCGCTGAACGACGTCGTCCAGAAGATCACCGGCATTCCGCAGCGCGAGACCGTCCCGGACGAGGTGGTCCGCCGGGCCGACCAGATCGAACTCGTCGACATGGCCCCGCAGGCGCTGCGCCGCCGGATGGCCCACGGCAACGTCTACAAGGCGGAGAAGGTGGACGCCGCGCTCTCCAACTACTTCCGGGTCGGCAACCTCACCGCCCTGCGCGAACTCGCCCTGCTGTGGGTCGCCGGGCGGGTGGACGAGGGCCTGCGCGACTACCGCGCCAGCCACAGGATCGACCGGGTCTGGGAGACCCGCGAACGCGTCGTTGTGGCGCTGACCGGCGGCCCCGAGGGCGAGACCCTGATCCGCCGCGCCGCCCGGATCGCCGACCGCACCGCCGGCGGCGAGCTGCTGGCCGTCCACGTCTCCCGCAGCGACGGCCTGGCCGGCGCCTCCTCCGGCGCGCTCGCCCAGCAGCGGCAGCTGGTGGAGACCCTCGGCGGCAGCTACCACGTGGTCGTCGGCGACGACGTCCCCACCGCGCTGCTCGCCTTCGCCCGCGCCCACGACGCCACCCAGCTGGTACTCGGCACCAGCCGCCGCGGCCGGATCAACCGCTTCCTGACCGGCCCCGGCACCGGGCAGACCACCGTGGACGCCTCCGAGGACATCGACGTCCACATGGTCACCCACGAGTTCACCGGCCGCGGCCGACTGCCCGCGCTCGGCCGCCGCCACTCCCGGCGCCGCACCCTGGTCGGCTACGTGGCGGGCTTCGTACTGCCCTGGCTGCTCACCGCCGTGCTCTCCCAGGCCGACGGCCGGATCAACCTCACCACCGACGCGCTGATCTTCCAGCTCGGCGTGGTCACCGTCGCCCTGCTCGGCGGCGCTATGTCCGCCCTGGTGGCCGCGCTGATCGCCTCGGTCCTGCTGAACTACTACTTCATCCCGCCGATCCACAGCCTGACCATCGGCGAGACCAACAACATCGTCTCCCTGGTGGTCTTCGCCGCCATCGCGCTCACCGTCTCCACCGTGGTCGACCACGCCGGCCGGCTCACCAGCAGGGCCGCCCGCGCCACCGCCGAGGCCGAGACCCTCTCCACCCTGGCCGGCAGCGTGCTGCGCGGCGCCGACGCGCTGCCCGCCCTGCTGGAGAAGTCCCGGACGGCCTTCGGCATGCGGGCGGTCGCCCTACTCTCCCGGGCCGACGGCGAGGTGCTCGCGCACTGCGCGGGAGAGCACCAGGACGACGACGGCCCGCAGGAGACCACCGAGGTCCCGGTCGGCGCGGACGCCGTCCTGGTGCTCACCGGCCGCCGGCTGCCCGCCGCCGACCAGCGCGTGCTCACCGCCTTCGCCGCCCACGTCGCCGCCGCCCTGGAACGCGACCGGCTCGCCGTGGTTGCCGCCGAGGTTGAACCCATCAAGGCCGCCGACCGGATGCGCACCGCCCTGCTCGCCGCCGTCAGCCACGACCTGCGCACCCCGCTCGCCGCCGCCCTGGCCTCGGTCGGCTCGCTGCGCAGCCCCGACGTCGAGTTCTCGCCCGAGGACCAGGCCGAACTCCTCGCCACCGCGGACGAGTCCCTGGTCAAGCTCACCCGGCTGGTCGACAACCTGCTCGACATGAGCCGCCTCCAGGCCGGCGCGCTCACCCTGCACCTCACCGAGACCCACCTGGACGAGATCCTGCCCCGGGCGCTCGACAGCCTCCCCGATCCGTACGCGCCGGTCCAGCCGCTGGACCTGGACACGGCCCCGGCGGTGCTCGCCGACCCGCCGCTGCTGGAACGCGTGCTCGCCAACGTGATCACCAACGCGCTGCGGTACAACGCCCCCGGCGCGCCCGTCCTGGTCACCGCCAGCCACCACGCCGACCAGGTCGAGCTCCGGGTGATCGACCGCGGCCCCGGCATCGCCCCCGAGGACCGCGACCGGGTCTTCCTGCCCTTCCAGCGCCTCGGCGACACCGACAACACCACCGGCGTCGGCCTGGGGCTTGCTCTCTCCCGCGGCCTCGCCGAGGCCATGGGCGGCAGCCTGGAGGTCGAGGACACCCCCGGCGGCGGCACCACCATGCTGCTCACCCTGCCCGCCGCCACCGCGCACCCCGCCACCGCGCACGCCACCGAGCCCGCCGCCACCGCGTATCCCGCCACTGCGCACGCCACCGAGCCCGTCGCCACCGAGCCCGTCGCCACCGAGCCCGTCGCCACCGAGCCCGTCGCCCCTGGGGAGGAGCCACCGTATGAGTGAGATTCTGGTCGTCGACGACGAACCGGCCCTGCTGCGCACCTTACGGATCAACCTGAGCGCCCGGCAGTACGCCGTCCGCACCGCCGCCAGCGGCGGCGAGGCGCTCGACCGCGCCGCCCACTCGCTCCCGGACGCCGTCCTGCTCGACCTCGGCCTGCCCGACCTCGACGGGATGGACGTGCTGCGCGGCCTGCGCACCCACAGCGCGATGCCGATCATCGTGCTCTCCGGCCGCAGCGACGCCGCCGACAAGGTCGGGGCCCTCGACGCGGGCGCCGACGACTACCTCACCAAGCCGTTCCTGATGGACGAACTGCTGGCCCGGCTGCGCGCGGTGCTGCGCCGTCCGCTGGGCGGTGTCCCGCCGGCCCGGCCGGTGATCGGCGACCACACCGTGGACCTCGCGGCCACCGCGGTGAACGGCCCGAACGGCCCGGTGCGGCTCACCCCGACCGAGTGGCGGATCCTCACCCTGCTGCTCGCCAGCCCCGGCCGGCTGGTGCCCGGACGGCAGATCCTGCGCGAGGTGTGGGGCCCGGCCCAGGAGGGGCGCGGCAACTACCTGCGGGTCTACCTGGCCGGGCTGCGCCGCAAGCTGGAGCGCGACCCGGCCCGGCCGCGGCACCTGCTCACCGAGCCGGGGATCGGGTACCGGTACGTGCCGTAGCGCGCCCGTTCCGCCGTCCGGGTGTCAACGGGGCGTCAAGAGCGGGCCGCGGGGCGACAGGGGGGCGTCAAGGCCGGTCGGCGGTGGTGCTCCGTGGGCGTAGCGTCGGTGCCGAGGCGAGCGGGACCTGCTCCGTGTGGGGGAGGCCAGGGGCCGCTCACGCCGCCGTCGAAGGACGGCCGGTAGGTGGGGGAGGGGCGCGCGACAAACCGTCGCGCGCCCCTTTTGCGGGTCAGGCCGCCCTCGGAGCCGGTCGCCCCGAGCCCCGGCCCCGGCCGCCCCTCAGTCCTCCGTGCTCCCGGACTGCCGGGGCAGCGCCAGCGCCACGGTGTCCGCGAACTCCCGTACCGCGCTGGTCCGGCTGACCACCCGGCCGCTGTGCACCACCAGTCGGCTGTGCCCGCCCGCCAGCGCCCCGGCCAGGCTGTCCCCGCGCACCGCCAGCAGCTCCGCGGGGAACCCGGCGTCCACCCGGACCGGCGGCAGCCCGAGCGCCGCCCGGGCCTGGTTCGCCACCGCGTCGTACGCCGCCTCCGGCTCCAACTCCCCGCCCGCCGCCAGCAGGTACGCCGCCTCCAGCGGATCCGCCCGGCCGACCGGGTTGGACGGGTCGCGCAGTGCCCCGCTGCCCGCCGCCAGCGGCACCCGGGCCGCCGTCAACTCCCGCAGCAGGCCCGGCCGCAGGCCCGCCGCCCGGCCCTCCAGGCCGGTGCAGCCGCCGTTCTGCGGCAGGCAGACCACCCGCACCCCGCTGGTCGCCAGCACCGTCGACGCGCCGTGGGGCAGCGCGCCGCATGGCCCGAGCGTCACCCGCGGCCGCAGCGGCGCCAGGGCGCCCGCCAGCCGGGCGAGTTGGGCCGCGTCGGCGGCGGTGGTGTGCAGGTCCACCGGGCAGTCCGCCTCCCGGGCGGCCTCCAGCAGCAGCTGCACGTACCCGGCCGGGTCCGGGTCCAGCTCCGGGCAGCCGCCAGCCGCCGTGGCGCCCAGTTTGAGCGCCTCGCACAGCTGCGCCCGGCCGTCCGCGCCGGCCCGGCCGGTGAGCAGCCGGGGCATCGCGACCGCCTGGAGGTCGGCGAGCCCGCGCAGGGCCTGCCGGGCGGTGAGCACCGCCTCCAGCGGGCGCAGCCCGTGCACGTCGCCGATCCGGACGTGGGTGCGCTGGGCGGTGGCGCCGTAGCCGAGCGAGGTGAGCGCGGCCTCGGTGACCCGGCGGGTGAGGTCGGCCGGGGTGTCCGGCGGCGGGGTGGGCAGGGCGGCGGAGAAGGCCATGTCGTAGTGGGCGTGCGCCTCGGCGGGGGCCGGGAGTAGCAGGTAGCCCTTGAGGTCGATCCGGGCGCCGGTGGTCACGGTGGGCGCGCCGGGCAGGGCGGGCAGCGGGCCGAGGCTGCCGACGGTGCCGACGGCCTGGATCCGGTCGCCGCTGATCCGGACGTCCACCACTCGCCCGTCGGCCAGTCGGGCGCCGGTGAGCAGCAGGACCGGGCCGTGCCCGAGCGGGTTGGCCGCCGGGCCGGGCCCGTGGTGTGGCCCGTCGGCGGCTGCGCTGTCCATCGCCGGCTCCTTCTCGCGCCGGCCCGTACGGTCGGCCAGTCGATTCCGATCAATGAGCGTCGAGCCTATGGCGCGCAGGGGCGGGGAGCCGGGAGGCGGGCAATAGTCGTATCGGGTCGGGCCGCACTCCTCACCGGCCGATCGAACGCCCGACCTTGGATCGCTCGTCCGTGCACCTCGCCCACCTGCGGTCTTCGCCGCGGGATACGGATTTCACCTCCGGGCGCGAAACGTGTAATCTCTTCCTCGTTCGCCCCTATAGCTCAGTCGGTAGAGCGTCTCCATGGTAAGGAGAAGGTCTGCGGTTCGATTCCGCATGGGGGCTCTGGTGAGAAGCGGTCAGTTTCGGCTGTGCTGCGGATCACTGTGGCGGTGTAGCTCAGTTGGTAGAGCAAGCGGCTCATAATCGCTGTGTCACCGGTTCAAGTCCGGTCACCGCTACCCCGCGTAGTCGGTCGGGAGATCGCACTCCCGGTCGGCTACTCTTGTCGTGTTCTTATTCGTTGTCCAAGGAAGGCACTCCCGTGGCTGCCACCGATGTCCGCCCGAAGATCACGCTGGCCTGCGTGGAGTGCAAGGAGCGGAACTACATCACCAAGAAGAACCGGCGTAACGACCCGGACCGTCTTGAGATGAAGAAGCACTGCCCCCGCTGCAACTCGCACACCGCGCACCGCGAGACCCGCTGACCTCGTTGTAGGGCATCGGGCCTGTGTGAATCAGGTCTCGACTCCGGGCCGCATCCCTCATGGGGGGTGTGGCCCGGAGTCATTTTCGTATCCGACCGCTTCGTATCCATCCGCGTTCCGAGGAGCTGCCATGGCGCTCGACCCCTCCTTCATCGGGCGGAGTTACCCGCCCACCGAGCCGTACGAGGTCGGCCGGGAGAAGATCCGCGAGTTCGCGATCGCGATCGGCGACGCCAACCCGGCGTACACCGACGCGGAGGCGGCGAAGGCACTGGGCCACCCGGACGTGATCGCCCCGCCGACCTTCCCGTTCGTGGTCACCTACAGTGCGGCCGGCCAGGTGGTCGGGGATCCGGAGCTGGGCCTGGACTTCAACCGGGTCGTGCACGGCGACCAGAAGTTCGCCTACACCCGCCCGGTGCGGGCCGGCGACCGGCTCTCGGTCGTTGTGACCATCGACAACATCAAGTCGCTGGCGGGCAACGACGTGCTCACCGTGCGTGGCGAGGTGCTGGACGGGACCGGCGAGCACGTGCTGACGGCGGTCATGACCCTGGTGGCCCGGGCCGCCGACGAGGCGGGGGAGTGAACGCGATGGCGATCAGCTACGACGAGGTCGAGGTCGGCACCGAGCTGCCGGCCCAGTCCTTCCCGGTGACCCGCGCCACACTGGTGCGCTACGCGGGCGCCTCGGGTGACTTCAACCCGATCCACTGGAACGAGAAGTTCGCCCTGGAGGTCGGCCTGCCCGATGTCATCGCGCACGGCATGTTCACCATGGCCGAGGCGATCCGGGTGGTCACCGACTGGGTCGGCGACCCGGCCGCGGTGGTCGAGTACGGCGTGCGGTTCACCCGTCCGGTGCCGGTGCCGAACGACGGGGTCGGGGCGGTGATCGAGGTCTCGGCCAAGGTCGCCAAGAAGTTGGACGACCGCAGGGTGCAGGTCGACCTGCTGGCGACCACGGGCGGGCAGAAGGTCCTCGGGATGTCCCGGGCGATCGTCCGGCTCGGCTGAGACCGGCGGGGTCGACGGGCCGGCCGACCGGGCCGGCCCGAATGATCGGCTCGACTGGTCGGCCGATCAACCGACCTGGCCGTGACCGGGGCCGTACGGCGGAATCCCGGTCGCGGTCGCGGGCCTTGCGTAGATAGTGATTGGCCACTAACTTGAGACTCATGGCGAGGTCGAGCATGCGGATGAGCGCGGAGGAGCGGCGCGAGAGCGTCGTCCGTGCCGCGGTGATCGAGTTCGCCCGGGGTGGCTACCGGGGCACCTCCACCGAGGCGATCGCCCGCCGGGTGGGCGTCTCCCAGCCGTACCTGTTCCGGCTGTTCCCCGGCAAGCAGGCCATCTTCGAGGCGGCCGCCGAGCGCTGCGTCGAGGAGACCTGGCGCGTCTTCGACGAGGCCTCGGCCGGCCTGACCGGCGAGGCGGCCGCCGAGGCGATGTCCGAGGCGTACATGGGCCTGGTCGAGGACCGTGACCAGCTCATGATGCAGATGCAGCTCTACGTCTCGGTGTCCGCGGCCCGGGCGGCCGGCGAGGAGGAGATCGGGGAGAGCGCCCGGCGGCTGTGGGAGGGCCTGTTCGATCGCGTCAGGATCCGGATCGGCGGCGACATGAAGGACGCCACGCGGTTCTTCGCCCACGGGATGCTGATCAACACGCTGGTGGCGCTGGGCTACCCGCCGGACCACCGGATGTGGACCGGCCTCGACGGGTGCGAAGGGGCCGAGTAGGCGGGTCGCACGGCGGTGTCCGTGCGGCCTCTTTTCGGGGCATGAAAGTTATTGATCAATAACTACCTAGGGAAACCTAGAGAAACCTGGGGGAAGTCATGACGGAGAAACCGGCCCTCGGCAGGACCGCGATCTGGACCCTGGTGATCGTCAGCGCGGCCAGCTTCATGGCCGCCCTGGACAACCTGGTGGTCACCACCGCACTGCCGTCGATCCGCGAGGAACTCGGCGGCGGGCTGTCCGACCTCGAATGGACGGTCAGCGCCTACACCCTGAGCTTCGCCGTGCTGCTGATGTTCGGCGCCGCCCTCGGCGACCGCTTCGGCCGCCGCAGGATGTTCCTGATCGGCCTGGCGATCTTCACCGCCGGCTCCGCCGGGGCCGCGCTCTCCCCGGAGATCGGCGAGCTGATCGCCGCCCGGGCGGTCCAGGGCGTCGGCGCCGCGGTGATGATGCCGCTCACCCTCACCCTGCTCACCGCCGCCGTGCCCGAGGCCAAGCGGGGGCTGGCCTTCGGCATCTGGTCGGGCGTCAGCGGCCTCGCCGTCGCCGCCGGACCGCTGATCGGCGGCTCGCTGACCGAGCACTTCTCCTGGCAGTGGATCTTCTGGGTGAACGTCCCGGTCGGACTCGTCCTGCTGCCGCTGGCCTTCCTCCGGCTCGGCGAGAGCCGGGGCGCGGACCGGGCCCTGGACGTGCCCGGCACCGTGCTGGTCAGCCTCGGGATGTTCGGAGTGGTGCTCGGCCTGATCCGCGGCAACCCGGACGGCTGGACCAGCCCGCTGGTCCTCGGCTCCCTGATCGGCGGCGCCGTGCTGCTCGCCGCCTTCGTCTGGTACGAGCAGCGCGTGGCCGCCCACCCGATGCTGCCGATGCGGCTCTTCCGCAGCCGCGCCTTCTCCGCCGTCAACGCCGCCAGCCTGCTGATGTACCTCGGGATGTTCGGCTCGATCTTCCTGATCAGCCAGTACCTCCAGGGGGTCGGCCACTACAGCCCGCAGGAGGCCGGCATCCGGATGCTGCCGTGGACCGCGATGCCGTTGCTGATCTCGCCGATCGCGGGCATCGTCTCCGACCGGATCGGCGGCCGGCCGATCGTGGCCGCCGGGCTGGCGCTCCAGGCCGCCGGCCTGGGGCTGTTCGCCCTGGTCGTCGACGGGAGCACCGGGTACGACTACCTCACGCAGGTCCCCGCCATCGTGATCTGCGGGATCGGCATGTCCCTCTACTTCGGCCCGACCGCCCAACTGGTGATGGCCGGCGTCCGGCCGCAGGAGCAGGGGATCGCCTCCGGCGCCAACAACGCGCTGCGCGAGGTCGGCGGGGCGCTCGGGGTCGCCGTGCTCTCGGCCGTGTTCTCGGCGCAGGGCGGCTACCAGTCGGCGCAGGCCTTCGCGGACGGGCTGGTGCCCGCGCTCTACGTCGGCGCGGCGGCCGTCGCGGCCGGAGCACTCGCCGCGGTGCTCATCCCGCGCCGGCGCAAGTCCGCAGCCCCGGCTGCGGCTGCCACCGGGCAGCCGGTGGCGGACCGGGCCGAGGCCGCCCGCGCCTGAGCCGGTGCGGCGGAAGGGCGGCCGGAGGTGAGCGGGCGATTAACTGCCCGCTTTCCCCCCGTACGCTGGTGGGCGTGCTGGTAGAAAACGACGCCCCCCTCGCCCCGCTGACCACGCTCCGGCTCGGCGGCCCGGCCCGCCGCCTGGTGACGGCCCACACCGACGACGAGGTGATCGCCGCCGTCCGCGAGGCCGACGCGGCGGGCGAGCCGCTGCTGGTCCTCGGTGGCGGCTCCAACCTGGTGATCGGCGACGCCGGCTTCTCCGGCACCGTGCTGCGGATCGCCACCACCGGCTTCGTCCTGGACGGCGCCGTGCTGGAGCTGGCCGCCGGCGAGGTGTGGTCGGAGGCGGTCGCCCGGGCGGTGTGCGAGCACGGCCTGGCCGGCATCGAGTTCCTGGCCGGCATCCCCGGCTCGGCCGGCGCCACCCCGGTGCAGAACGTCGGCGCGTACGGCCAGGAGGTCGCCCAGACGATCACCGAGGTGGTCGCGTACGACCGCGCCACCGGCGAGGCGGTCACGCTTTCGAACGCCGAGTGCGCGTTCTCCTACCGGCACAGCCGGTTCAAGGCCGAGCCGGACCGCTACGTGGTGCTGCGGGTCCGGTTCGCCCTGGCGGACCACGCCGGGCTCTCCAGCCCGGTCAAGTACGCCGAGGTGGCCAAGCACTTCGGCGTCGGGCAGGACGAGCGGGTGCCGCTGGCCGAGGCGTTCGAGGCGGTGCTGAAGCTGCGGGCCGGCAAGGGCATGGTGCTGGACCCGGCGGACCACGACACCTGGTCGGCGGGCTCCTTCTTCACCAACCCGGTGCTCACGGCCGCGCAGTACGAGTCCTTCCGCACCCGCCCGGGCGCCGAGAACGCCCCCGCCTACCCGGCCCCGGAGGGCTGCACCAAGACCTCTGCGGCCTGGCTGATCGACAAGGCGGGCTTCGGCAAGGGCTACGGCAGCGGCCCGGCGACCCTCTCCACCAAGCACACCCTGGCGCTCACCAACCGCGGCTCGGCCACCGCCGAGGACCTGCTGGCCCTGGCCCGGGAGATCCGGGACGGGGTCCGCGAGGCCTTCGGGGTGGAGCTGGTGAACGAGCCGGTGATGGTGGGCGTCGCGCTCTAGGCGGTCGAGGTCGAGGTCGAGGTCGCGGCGGCGGTGGCGGGCGCGTCCGCGGGGGCGTGCCCGTTCGCCAGCCAGGCGTCGATGTCCGCCAGCAGCTCCTTGCGGACGGCCTCCGGGGCGACCGAGCCGCGCACCGACTGCCGTGCCAGCTCGGCGAGTTCGGCGTCGCCGAAGCCCAGGACGTCCCGGGCCAGGTCGTACTGGTCGGCCAGCCGGCTGCCGAACAGCAGCGGGTCGTCCGCGCCCAGCGCCAGCGGCACCCCGGCGTCGAAGAGCTTGCGCAGCGGGACCTCCTCGGGGCTCTCGTAGACGCCGAGCGAGACGTTGGAGGACGGGCACACCTCGCAGGTGATCTGCCGGGCCGCCAGCCGCTCCATCAGCCGGGGGTCCTCGGCGGCCCGCACGCCGTGGCCGATCCGGCCGGCGTCCAGGTCGTCCAGGCAGTCCCGGACGGACTCCGGGCCGGCCAGCTCGCCGCCGTGCGGGGCGGCCAGCAGGCCGCCGTTGCGGGCGATCGCGAAGGCCCGGTCGAAGTCCCGGGCGAAGCCGCGGCGCTCGTCGTTGGAGAGGCCGAAGCCGACCACCCCGTGGTCGGCGTAGCGGACGGCCAGCCGGGCCAGCGTCCGGGCGTCCATCGGGGACTTCATCCGGTTGGCCGCGACCAGCACCCGGATGCCCACCCCGGTGGCCCGGGCGGCGTTCTCCACCGCGTCCAGGATCAGCTCCAGCGCGGGGATCAGTCCGCCCAGCCGGGGCGCGTACGAGGTCGGGTCGACCTGGATCTCCAGCCAGCGGGAGCCGTCCTGCCGCTCGTCCTGCGCGGTCTCCAGGACCAGCCGGCGGATGTCCGCCTCGTCCCGCAGCACCGAGCGGGCGGTGTCGTAGAGGCGCTGGAAGCGGAACCAGCCGCGCTCGTCGGTGGCCCGCAGTTTCGGCGGCTCACCGGAGCTGAGCGCCTCCGGCAGCCGGACGCCGTGCTTGTCGGCCAGCTCCAGCAGCGTGGCGGGGCGCATCGAGCCGGTGAAGTGCAGGTGCAGGTGGGCCTTCGGGAGGCCCCTGACGTCTCGCGGGTTCAACAGGCGTTCCATTCACCGATACTGCCGTATGGGACCCCCAAACGGGAACCGCCCTCTTTCCCTCCCCCGAAGGGGTGAAAGAGGGCGGTGTACCGGGTGAATCCCGAATGTCGGGCCGACGTCAGTCGCGGGCCTCGCCGAGCAGCTTCTGGATCCGGCTGACACCCTCGGCCAGGTCGGCGTCGCCGAGCGCGTAGGAGAGCCGCAGGTAGCCGGGGGTGCCGAAGGCCTCGCCGGGGACGACCGCGACCTCGGCCTCGTCCAGGATCAGGGTCGCCAGCTCGCCGGAGGTCTGCGGGCGCGTGCCGCGGATCTCCTTGCCCAGCAGGCCCTTCACCGACGGGTAGACGTAGAAGGCGCCCTCGGGCTCGGGGCAGTAGACGCCCTCGATCTCGTTGAGCATCCGCACGATCGTCTTGCGGCGGCGGTCGAAGGCGGTGCGCATCTCGGCGACGGCGTCCAGGTCGCCGGCGACGGCGGCCAGGGCGGCGCGCTGCGCGACGTTGGAGACGTTCGAGGTGGCGTGCGACTGCAGGTTGGTCGCGGCCTTGATGACGTCCTTGGGGCCAATCACCCAGCCCACCCGCCAGCCGGTCATCGCGTAGGTCTTGGCGACACCGTTGACGACGACGCACTTGTCGGCCAGCTCGGGCAGCAGGGCCGGCAGCGAGGTGAAGGTGGCGTCGCCGTACACCAGGTGCTCGTAGATCTCGTCGGTGAGCACCCACAGGCCGTGCTCCAGCGCCCAGCGGCCGATCGCCTCGGCCTCGGCCTCGGTGTACACCGCGCCGGTCGGGTTGGACGGCGAGACGAACAGCACCACCTTGGTGTTCTCGGTGCGGGCGGCCTCCAGCTGCTCGACCGAGACCTTGTAGCCGGTGGTCTCGTCGGACACGACCTCCACCGGGACACCGCCGGCCAGCTGGACCGACTCGGGGTAGGTGGTCCAGTACGGGGCCGGGATGATGACCTCGTCGCCCGGGTCCAGGATCGCCGCGAAGGCCTCGTAGATCGCCTGCTTGCCGCCGTTGGTGACCAGTACCTGGGAGGCGTCCACCTCGTAGCCGGAGTCGCGCAGCGTCTTGGCGGCGATCGCGGCCTTCAGCTCGGGCAGGCCACCCGCCGGCGTGTACCGGTGGTTCTTCGGGTCGCGGCAGGCCTCGACGGCCGCCTCGACGATGTAGTCCGGCGTCGGGAAGTCGGGCTCGCCGGCACCGAAGCCGATGACCGGGCGGCCGGCGGCCTTGAGGGCCTTGGCCTTGGCGTCCACGGCGAGGGTCGCGGACTCGGCGATCGCGCCGATCCGGGCGGAGACCCGGCGGTCGGCGGGGCGAATGGACTGGTCGGGCTGCGGGGTGGAAGCGCTCATGCCTGCATCGTCGCAGAACCGGGACGGACCGGGCATCGAGGTTCCAGTATCCGTACGGCTCCGTCCGCATCGCGGCGCCCGACGATCCGTCGGCGGGCGCCCCGTCGGACCGGACATCCGCCGGGCGATCGGTCCTCCCGGAAGAAGAGGTTCGACCAAACACCCCTCGACCACGTACACTCGCTCCTCGACGGCCCGCCGAAAAAGACCGGAGCTTTCACCGTCTGTGCAGACAGCGGGGAGAGATGCGGTAGGTTGGTCGCCACCGGAGCCGCGAGGCACCGTAGGGCAATAGCTCAATTGGTAGAGCACCGGTCTCCAAAACCGGCGGTTGGGGGTTCGAGTCCCTCTTGCCCTGCTGCTTGATCCGTTGTCAGCCCGTTCGCTCCACAGAGCGAGCGGGCTTGATGCGGAGATGGCACCGATCAGCACCGCTAAGCCGGCCGGTCGCGCTCCATCGGGTGCGCGGCGACGGATTCGGCAGGACCCGGATTCAGGTGAGGACGAGTGACGGAGACCACGGGCTCCACCGCAACGCCTGAGAGCGGCAACCCCGAGGGTGCCGACGGCGCTGCCGAGACCACGCCTGCCGAGGGCGAGGAGAAGGCGCTCTCGCGCCGCGACCGCAAGCGGGCCAACCGCTCCGGCGACAAGAAGTCCGGCAAGCGGGCCAAGAAGGGCCTGTTCGCCCGTATGGGGCTGTTCTACCGCCAGATCATCGCCGAACTGCGCAAGGTCGTCTGGCCCACCCGGAGCGAGCTCACCAACTACACCACCGTCGTGGTCGTGTTCGTCGTGGTCGTGATGGCCTTCGTGGCCGGCCTGGACTACGGCTTCTCCAAGATGAGCCTCTGGATCTTCGGCTGACGCGGCCGACCACCTTCGAAACAGCTTTCCGACCCGGGCCGACCTTCGGCCCGGGTCGAGCTGTCTGCGGCGGACGTACGCGCCATTACCGTTGACTCGGTACTGTTGAAGTCTCCGAGACCTCTCCAGGCGCCCGCGCGAGCGGCAGCGTGCCGGGTCGGGTTTCGGAGCGCGCCACCTTCACCATCTCCAGGAAAGAAGCAGCCACCGTGTCTGAGTCCCCCCTGTACGACGCCGACGAGACCGTCCGCGAGGCGGATGTCGCCGCCGAGCTGGACGCGGCCGAGCTGGCTGACGACGCAGAGTCCGCCGAGCAGATCGTGGACGCCGCGGACAGCGACGAGGACGAGGTCGAGGCGTACGACGAGGCCGAGGCCGGTGAGCCCGCCGAGGAGGCCGCGCTGCACGTGGAGGGCGACGTCGAGGCCGCCGCCGACGAGGCCGAGGCCGGCGAGGCTGAGGCTGACGAGGTCGAGGCCGACGAGGCCGCCGCCGAGGAGGCCGAGGAGGCCGAGGAGGCCGAGGAGGTCGACCCGGTCGCCAAGTTCCGCGAGGACCTGCGCTTCATGCCGGGCGAGTGGTACGTGATCCACACCTACGCGGGCTACGAGAACCGGGTGAAGCAGAACCTGGAGCAGCGCGCCGTCTCGCTGAACGTCGAGGAGTACATCTTCCAGGCCGAGGTGCCGCAGGAGGAGGTCGTCCAGATCAAGAACGGCGACCGCAAGACCATCCGCCAGAACAAGCTCCCCGGCTACGTCCTGGTGCGCATGGACCTCACCCCGGAGTCCTGGGGCGTCGTGCGCAACACCCCGGGTGTCACCGGCTTCGTCGGCAACGCCTACGACCCGTACCCGCTGACCCTGGACGAGGTCGTCAAGATGCTCGCCCCGGACGTCGAGCGCCAGGCGGCCAAGGAGGCCGGCAAGCCCTCGCCGATCAAGCCGAGCGAGATCCAGGTGCTGGACTTCGAGGTCGGCGACTCGGTCACCGTCACCGACGGTCCGTTCGCGACCCTGCAGGCGACCATCAACGAGATCAACCCCGACTCGAAGAAGGTCAAGGGCCTGGTCGAGATCTTCGGCCGGGAGACCCCGGTCGAGCTCTCCTTCGACCAGATCCAGAAGAACTAGTCATACGGTCTTCGGATCCGGGGTGGGGCCGAGCGCCCTGCCCCGGATCCGTTTTGGTCCAGCGGCGCGAACGCGTTAGCCTGGTTCGATGTGTGTGCTCCCGGCCGGGTGTCGCCCCGGTTCCGCACGCACCAGCAATCACCTCTCGGAAGGACCCGGAGAGACATGCCTCCCAAGAAGAAGAAGGTCACGGGGCTTATCAAGCTCCAGATCAACGCCGGTGCGGCCAACCCGGCGCCGCCGGTCGGCCCCGCGCTGGGCCAGCACGGCGTCAACATCATGGAGTTCTGCAAGGCCTACAACGCTGCGACCGAGTCGCAGCGCGGCATGATCGTGCCGGTGGAGATCACGGTCTACGAGGACCGTTCCTTCACCTTCATCACGAAGACGCCGCCGGCCGCGCGCCTCATCCTGAAGGCCGCGGGTGTCGAGAAGGGCTCCAGCGAGCCGCACAAGACCAAGGTCGCGAAGCTCACCAGCGCCCAGGTCCGCGACATCGCCACCACCAAGATGCCCGACCTGAACGCCAACGACCTGGACGCCGCGGAGAAGATCATCGCCGGCACCGCCCGGTCGATGGGCATCACCGTCGAGGGCTGAAACCCTTCTCGTCCCTTGTGGTAGGGCCCGCGCAGGCCCGTGACACCACAACTCCCATCACCATTCAGGAGCAGCTATGAAGCGCAGCAAGGCCCTGAAGGCCGCGGACGCCCAGGTCGACCGCGAGCGCCTTTACGCCCCCCTCGAGGCCGTCCGCCTCGCCAAGGCGACCAGCACCACCAAGTTCGACGGCACCGTCGAGGTCGCCATGCGTCTGGGCGTCGACCCGCGCAAGGCCGACCAGATGGTCCGCAGCACCGTGATCCTCCCGCACGGCACCGGTAAGACCGCTCGGGTCCTGGTCTTCGCGACCGGCGAGCGTGCCGAGGCCGCGCGTGCTGCGGGTGCCGACATCGTCGGTTCCGACGAGCTCATCGACGAGGTCGCCAAGGGCCGCCTCGACTTCGACGCCGTCGTCGCCACCCCGGACCTCATGGGCAAGGTCGGCCGCCTCGGCCGCGTGCTCGGTCCCCGTGGTCTGATGCCGAACCCGAAGACCGGCACCGTGACCCCGGACGTGGCCAAGGCCGTGAACGAGATCAAGGGCGGCAAGATCGAGTTCCGCGTCGACAAGCACTCGAACCTGCACTTCATCATCGGTAAGGCCTCCTTCACCGACGAGCAGCTGGTCGAGAACTACGCCGCCGCGCTGGACGAGGTGCTCCGCGCCAAGCCGTCCGCCGCCAAGGGCCGCTACATCAAGAAGACCGCGTTCTCGACCACCATGGGCCCCGGCATCCAGGTGGACCCGAACCGCACCCGCAACCTCCTCACCGAGGAGGACCCGGCCGCGGTCTGAGCCCCAGTGCTCTAGAGCAGTCCGTACGGCGGGCCCGTACCCCCTTCACCGGGGGTGCGGGCCCGCCGTCGTTTCCGGGGCCGTCGTCGTTTCCGGGGCCGTGGTCCTTCGGGGAGCCGGGGCCGCGATCGGAACGGTTGCGGGATCGGGACCGGCTCGGATGGGAACGGATGCCCGAGACGTCGTACGCTCTGCCGGTCAGATCATGTGGAGAGCCTGTGACCGACGGAGTGTCCCGTGCCGACAGCCCCCCGCTCCGCCGCCCTGGTGGCGGCTCTCCTGCTGCTCGGCGCCTGCACCGGCTGCAGCCTGCTGGCCACCCCGGACACCCGGAGGCCCGGCACCCCCGCGGCCGTGCCGCCCAAGCAGGTGGTGCTCTCGGCCGCGCAGGCACTGGACGACGCCGGCGGCGCCCGGATCGAGGTGGTACGGGAGGGCCCGGCCGGCCGGCGCACCGCGAGCGGCACCCTGGTCTGGGGCCCCCGGGACGAGGCCGAGCTGACCGTCACCGACGAGGCGGGCACCGGGCAGCTGGCGCTGCGCAACGGTGCGGTCGACCTCGCGTACCAGGGCGGTGCGGCCAAGCACGCCGACCGGGCCGGCGCCGAGTCGCTGGACCCGACGGCCGGCCCTGATCCGGACGGCTACGCGGGAGGCTGGACGACCGCGCTGATCACCGGACCGGGCAGCCGCGCGTACGCGATCGCCCAGCACGTCGCACTCGGCTCGCTCGGTGGCGAGCAACTGGACGGGATGGCCGTCGCGCACTACCAGGGCTCCGTGTCGGTGGACGAATTCTTCGGCAAGGACGAGGAGTTGAGCCCGCAGCGGCGGACCGCGACGGTCGACTGGTGCCGGCAGCAGGGGGTGACGGCGATCGGTTTCGACGTCTGGGTCGGACCCGGCGAGCGGCTGCTGAGGCTGCGTGAGACGGTGCGGGGCAGTGCCGGAACCACCGTGACCACCACGGATGTCCCCTCCTCCGGAACGGAAGACGCGACGCCTACCGCGGGCGGCTGACGGGAGGGGGACATCCGGTGCGTGGCGGCTCGGGCCATCCGTTAGAGTCCGCCTGGGAAAAGTCCTGAGAAGACCTGAATATCAGCTCTTCCATGGATCGAATCGGACCTCACGGGGGTACTCCATGCGCGCTGTGCGCCTCGCCTCGGCCGTCGCGACGACGGCCGTCCTGCTCGGTGCGGTCACCGCCTGCAGCAGTGGCAGCAAGGGCGGCAACGACGCCAAGAGCGGTGACGCCAAGGGCGGCGACCCGATCGCGGCGGCGCTGACCGGAGACCCGAAGGCGGCGCTGGCCGCCTCCGCACTGGTCATGCAGAAGGCCGGCAACGGCAAGGTCACCATGATCGCCCCGGACGACGCCAAGGGCGGCGGCTCCGGTGACGCCGACTGGAAGGACCCGGCCAAGGCCGCCGCGGACCTGACCGGCGACATGGGGGGCAAGAAGCTCAGTTTCCGGGTGATCGGGGCGGACGCCTACCTCGGCGGCGGCGACGCGGCCGCGGCCCTGGGCGGCAAGCACTGGGTCAAGCTGCCCGCCGGCAACGAGGCCGGTGACGGCTTCGTGGCGGCGGGCCAGATGCTGAACCCGGTCGTCGTGCTCACCGTCGCGGCCCAGGGCGGCAAGCTGTCCAAGGTCGGCCAGGAGAGCCTGGGCGGCGTCCAGACCACCCACCTGCGGGCGGTCGAGGACACCTCCGTCCTGGTGGCCGGGATGTCGGCGCTCCCCGAGGGCCAGCGCAAGGCCGTCCAGAAGACGCTGGAGGAGGACGGCAAGACCCTCACCTTCGACTTCTGGCTCAACGGCAAGCAGGAGCTCGTCCAGTACCAGGAGTACGGCGACACGAACGGCCAGAAGCAGGCCGTCACCGTCAAGTACTCGGACCTCGGCAAGGCCTCCGCGATCACGGCGCCCGCCGCCGCCGACCTCGGCGACGCGACCGACCTGCTCAAGCTGCTCGGCTGATCCGGCCGGGCCGGTGAACCGGAGCCCGTGGGGCTCCACCCGCACGACCGGCTACCGCCCCGGGCGCACCTCGCGCCCGGGGGTTCTCAAGGGGGGAACCATGGCTGGAACCCGCAAGACCGCCGTCGCCGTCGTCCTTGCCGCTGTGGCACTGACCGCGACCGCTTGCAACGACAGCAACGGCGACGGCAGGAACGCCGCCCCGGCCGCCCCGGCCGCGCCGACCACGGCCGGCGCGCAGGCTGGCGCGCCGTCGTCCGCAGCCTCGTCGGAGGCCGCCTCGAAGCCGACCAAGGTGACGCCGGCGGTCTACCTGGAGCAGGTCACCCAGAAGACCGGCGCGGCCAAGTCGGCGAAGATCGACGAGGTGATCACGGTGGGCGCGGTCACCATCAAGGGCAAGGGCGCGGTCGGCTGGTCCGACGGCCTCGAAGCCGACCTGACGATGGACCTGTCGGGCTCGCCGATGGCCAAGGTCCTGGAGCCGGTGACCGGAGGGCCCAGCGTGCGGTACCTGTACACCAAGGACGCGATGTACATGCGCCTGGGCGGACAGATGGTCCAGAGCGGTGGGGGCCCGCACTGGGTGCGCTTCGACAAGGCCGACATGGCCAAGGCGACCGGCGGCTCGACCGACCAGCTCCAGAACGCGGACCCGGTGCAGGGCGTCCGGACGCTGATCGCCAGTGGCAAGGTCGCGGAGGTCGGTCCGGAAACGGTGAACGGCAAGGCCACCACCCACTACTCGGGCACGCTCAGCGTCGCCGACATGGCCAAGGCGAGCGGTCAGGGAGTGACCGCGGACCAGCTCGACCAGATCAAGCAGAAGCTGACCGGGGCCGGCATCACCAGCGACCAGGTCGACGTCTGGGTCGATGCCGACCAGCTCGTGGTCAAGCGGACCGAGCGGTCCGAGACCAAGGCCGGCCCGCTGAACGTCTCCGTGACGTACTCGGACTACGGGACCCCGGTCATCGCGTCCGAGCCGGCCGACTTCATCGACTTCGGCGACCTGGACCAGTACATGAAGGACGACGCCACCAGCTGACCCGGGCGGACGGGGAGCCGACGCCGTCGGCTCCCCGTTCCGCGTCCCGACTCGGCCGACCCGGTGGATCCGCCCGGGCCGCGCGGCCCGACGAGGGGGCCGCCACCGACCGAGCCGGTGGCGGGTGGCATGGTGGCCGGAGGAGGGCCGCCGTCGGACGGGGGCCGGGCGAGGAGGGAACGGACGTGGCGGGACGGCAGCGGTTGGCGGCGGTGGTCGTCGTCGCCCTGCTGGCGAGCGGGCTGAGCGGATGCGGCGGGGGAGACGACGCGCGCGCGACGCCGTCCGGCAGCCCGAGCACGACCAGCGCCTCGCCGGCCGGCGCCTCCTCGACCGGGCCGGCCAAGCCGACCGACCGCTCGCCGCACGGGGTGCTGCTCTCCGCCCAGCTGGCCATGCAGACCGCCCGCCGGGCCAAGGTCAGCTACCGGCTCAGTGCGGACGCCGGATCCGGCCCGCTGTTCTGGCAGCCCAAGACGGCACTGCAGGTCAAACGCTCCACCCCGGGCGACGCCGAGCAGCTGATCGTCGTGGACACCGTCGCCTACCAGGGCGGCGACGCCGCCACCGCGGCCCGGCACGGCGGCAGGCACTGGGAGCGCTTCACCGTCCCGCCGGACCCGGACGGCCACAAGGAGATCCCCTACGCCGGGCTGATCGACCTGCTGAACCCGGTCGAGGCGCTGGCCGCGGCCACCGCCGACGGGACGGACGCCGCCTTCGTCGGCGAGGAGAAGTACGAGGACTCGACCGTCGAGCACTACCGGGTCACCACCACCGCCGAGAAGTACGCGGCCGCCCAGACCCAGCTGACCCAGGCCCGCCGGGACGGCCTGCGGGCCGCGCTCGCGCCCGGCGGCTCGCTCTCGCTCACCCTGGACCTCTGGCTCAACGACAAGGACCAGCTGGTCCGGATCCAGCGCACCGGAAACGGGGACAGCGGCCGGGCGGACGACTCGGTGCTCTACACCGACCTCGCCGGGGCCCTGCTCTCGGCGCAGGCGCCCGCCGAGACGGACACCGTGGACACCGGCGTCCGGACGGTCTCCCCACTGGCCCGCTGAGCCCCGGGACGGGCGGGGTCCGGGCGATTTGCCCCGGACGGCGCGGTGCCGTTACTGTTACCGAAGCCAAAGACCGCTGGTTGTCGCCGCGCCCCGTCAGGGAGCCGGTGGCCGAAGGATCTGCGATTCGTCGCAGGCAGCCCGCGCAGGTGTGTCTGGAGCTTCGACTTCCGGGTACCGCGCTCGCGTGGACGCCCGTCGAGGTCGTCACGAGCCCCGTGCGCCTGCGCACCGGGGCTCCTTGCATTTCGCAGGAGCTTTCCTTCCGTCCGGTCGGTCCGCGGCGACCTAGGTCGACTTTCGCGGTCGGCCCGACTTCGACATCACGGAAGGAGGCGTAAGCCTATGGCCAGGCCCGACAAGGCTGCTGCCGTTGCCGAGATCACGGACAAGTTCCGTGGCTCCTCCGCGGCGCTGCTGACCGAGTACCGCGGTCTCTCGGTGAAGCAGGTCAAGACCCTGCGTCGCTCGCTCGGCGACAACGCCGAGTACGCCGTGGTGAAGAACACGCTGACCAAGATCGCGGCCAATGAGGTCGGGATCACGGAGCTCGACGACCTGTTCAACGGTCCGACGGCTGTTGCCTTCGTCACCGGTGACCCGGTGGAGTCGGCGAAGGCTCTGCGTGACTTCGCCAAGGAGAACCCCGCTCTCATCATCAAGGGCGGTGTCCTTGACGGTAAGGCGCTGTCCGCCGATGAGATCAAGAAGCTCGCGGACCTCGAGTCCCGCGAGGTGCTGCTCGCCAAGCTGGCGGGTGCCCTGAAGGCCAAGCAGTCCCAGGCTGCCGCGCTCTTCCAGGCCCTGCCGTCGAAGCTCGTCCGCACCGTGGACGCGCTGCGCGACAAGGTCGAGCAGGGCGGTGCCGGTACGCCGGCTCCCGCCGCCGAGGACGCTGCCGCCGAGTAGTTCGGCAGGCTCACGCCTCGCTGCGGGCCCGTGCCCGCCAAACCCGTACATACGGCACCACCTGCCGATTTAGTGGAAGGACGCCATCATGGCGAAGCTGACCCAGGACGAGCTGCTCGCGCAGTTCGAGGAGCTCACCCTCATCGAGCTCGCTGCCTTCGTGAAGGCCTTCGAGGAGAAGTTCGACGTCACCGCTGCCGCTCCGGTCGCCGTTGCCGCCGCCGGCGTTGCCGGCCCGGCCGCCGAGGCCGCTGAGGAGCAGGACGAGTTCGACGTCATCCTCGACGGTGCCGGCGACAAGAAGATCCAGGTCATCAAGGAGGTGCGCACCCTGACCTCCCTCGGCCTGAAGGAGGCCAAGGACCTCGTTGACACCGCTGGTGCCAAGGTCCTGGAGAAGGTTGCCAAGGACGTTGCCGAGAAGGCCAAGGCCGCCCTCGAGGGTGCCGGCGCCAAGGTCACCGTCAAGTGATCATGCGCCCCCTCTGAGGGGGCGTACGGCCGGGCCGATCACCCTTGCGGGTGGTCGGCCCGGCTTTTTGCGTTCCCGGGGTACCGGGCGGTGCCCGGCCCCGTTTTCCCGTCCGGGCCGGCGCGGCCCACCGGTGTGGCCCACCGCTCACTCGGCACCGTCGGTGGCGAGCGGTAAGGTGATCACCGTCGTCAGGGGCGGCCCCCACCACGGCGTCTGTAACGCGGGAGGGGTCCGGACCGATGGACGGGGCGAGGTCCGCCCCGTCGGCGGGCCCTTGACGAACCCTGGCGCGGCGCGCGATTCTCAAGGCGCGAGTCCGCCCGGTTGGTTCGCTGCTGGATGCATAACCAGTGGCTCCGGCGGGAAATGACTCCACGTGAGTTAGAGCAGTACCCGGCAGGCGTTCGCGTCCGCCGGCTACCGGGAGGAGTCTCCGATTCGGTCTCCGAATCAGAGCTGGACAGCAGTGTGGCCTTTGGCTACACTGTCCCTTTGCGCTGCCTGTTAGCTGCTCCGTGACTCGTCGCCCGGAGTTTGCGTTGCCCTGAAGGGGTCTGGCATCGCCTCCGCAAAGCGGCTCTGACCTGGGGTTTCGACCCCGGCGGAGGCCAGTGGCGAGGAGGCGGGTCCAAGCCCAATTAGGCCCGGCTGGTACGCGCGTAGTGAGCTCCGAGCCCTCGGAAGGACCCCCCTCTTGGCCGCGCCGCGCAACGCCTCGAACAATTCCGCCGCATCCACCGCTCCTCTCCGCGTCTCGTTCGCGAAGATCAAGGAGCCCCTCGAGGTCCCGAACCTCCTGGCCCTGCAGACCGAGAGCTTTGACTGGCTGCTCGGCAACGCGGCCTGGAAGTCCAGGGTCGAGAAGGCGCTGGAGAACGGTCTGGACGTCCCCACCAAGTCCGGTCTGGAGGAGATCTTCGAGGAGATCTCCCCGATCGAGGACTTCAGTGGGTCGATGTCGCTGACCTTCCGCGACCACCGTTTCGAGCCGCCGAAGAACTCCATTGACGAGTGCAAGGACCGCGACTTCACGTTCGCGGCTCCGCTCTTCGTCACGGCCGAGTTCACCAACAACGAGACCGGTGAGATCAAGTCTCAGACGGTCTTCATGGGCGACTTCCCGCTCATGACCCACAAGGGCACGTTCGTGATCAACGGCACCGAGCGTGTCGTCGTGTCGCAGCTGGTCCGTTCCCCGGGTGTGTACTTCGACTCCACCCTGGACAAGGTCTCCGACAAGGACATCTACTCCTGCAAGGTCATCCCCTCGCGTGGTGCCTGGCTGGAGATGGAGATCGACAAGCGCGACATGGTCGGCGTCCGCATCGACCGCAAGCGCAAGCAGTCCGTCACCGTGCTGCTGAAGGCCCTCGGCTGGACCAACGAGATGATTCTCGAGGAGTTCGGCGAGTACGAGTCGATGCGCAACACCCTGGAGAAGGACCACACCCAGGGCCAGGACGACGCGCTCCTGGACATCTACCGCAAGCTGCGTCCGGGCGAGCCGCCGACGCGCGAGGCCGCGCAGACGCTTCTGGAGAACCTGTACTTCAACCCGAAGCGCTACGACCTCGCGAAGGTCGGCCGTTACAAGGTCAACCGCAAGCTGGGCAACGCCGAGTCGCTGGACTCCGGCGTGCTCACCGAGCCCGACATCATCGGTGCGATCAAGTACCTGGTGAAGCTGCACGCGGGCGAGACCGAGTGGCGTGACGGCGAGGGCCGCGACATCGTGGTCGAGGTCGACGACATCGACCACTTCGGCAACCGCCGCCTGCGCAACGTCGGCGAGCTCATCCAGAACCAGGTCCGTACGGGTCTCGCCCGTATGGAGCGCGTCGTGCGCGAGCGCATGACCACCCAGGACGTCGAGGCGATCACGCCGCAGACCCTGATCAACATCCGGCCGGTCGTCGCCTCCATCAAGGAGTTCTTCGGCACCAGCCAGCTGTCGCAGTTCATGGACCAGACGAACCCGCTGTCGGGCCTGACCCACAAGCGTCGTCTGTCCGCGCTCGGCCCCGGCGGTCTCTCCCGTGAGCGCGCCGGCTTCGAGGTCCGTGACGTGCACCCCTCGCACTACGGCCGCATGTGTCCGATCGAGACCCCCGAAGGCCCGAACATCGGTCTGATCGGGTCGCTGGCCTCGTACGGCCGGGTCAACGCCTTCGGCTTCATCGAGACCCCGTACCGCAAGGTCATCGAGGGTGTCGTCACCGAGCAGGTCGACTACCTCACGGCCGACGAGGAGGACCGCTACGTCATCGCGCAGGCCAACGCCCCGCTGACGGCGGAGCTGACCTTCGCCGAGCCGCGCGTCCTGGTCCGCCGCCGTGGCGGCGAGATCGACTACATCCCCGGCACCGAGATCGACTACATGGATGTCTCGCCGCGCCAGATGGTGTCGGTCGCGACCGCCATGATCCCGTTCCTCGAGCACGACGACGCCAACCGCGCACTCATGGGCTCGAACATGATGCGCCAGGCGGTGCCGCTGCTGAAGAGCGAGGCTCCGCTGGTCGGTACCGGCATGGAGTACCGCTGCGCCGTCGACGCCGCGGACGTCATCACCGCCGAGAAGGCCGGTGTCGTCCAGGAGGTCTCGGCCGACTACGTCACCGTGGCCAACGACGACGGCACGTACACCACGTACCGCGCCGCCAAGTTCACCCGCTCCAACCAGGGCACCGCCTTCAACCAGAAGGTGCTCGTGGACGAGGGCGCCCGCGTCGAGGTCAACCAGGTGCTGGCCGACGGCCCCTGCACCGACGAGGGCGAGATGGCCCTCGGCAAGAACCTCCTCGTGGCGTTCATGTCCTGGGAGGGTCACAACTACGAGGACGCGATCATCCTGTCGCAGCGCCTCGTGCAGGACGACGTCCTCTCCTCGATCCACATCGAGGAGCACGAGGTCGACGCCCGTGACACCAAGCTGGGCCCCGAGGAGATCACCCGGGACATCCCGAACGTCTCCGAGGAGGTCCTCGCCGACCTCGACGAGCGCGGCATCATCCGCATCGGCGCCGACGTCGTCACCGGCGACATCCTCGTCGGCAAGGTCACCCCGAAGGGCGAGACCGAGCTGACCCCGGAGGAGCGCCTGCTCCGCGCGATCTTCGGTGAGAAGGCCCGTGAGGTCCGCGACACCTCGCTGAAGGTGCCGCACGGTGAGTCCGGCAAGGTCATCGGCGTCCGCGTCTTCGACCGCGAAGAGGGCGACGAGCTGCCCCCGGGCGTGAACCAGCTGGTCCGCGTCTACGTGGCCCAGAAGCGCAAGATCACCAACGGTGACAAGCTCGCCGGCCGTCACGGCAACAAGGGTGTCATCTCCAAGATCCTGCCGGTCGAGGACATGCCGTTCCTGGAGGACGGCACCCCGGTCGACATCATCCTCAACCCGCTGGGCGTCCCGTCCCGAATGAACCCCGGGCAGGTCCTGGAGATTCACCTCGGGTGGCTCGCCAAGCAGGGCTGGGACGTCTCCGGCCTCGCCGACGAGTGGGCCCAGCGCCTGCAGGCGATCGGCGCCGACACCGTCCAGGGCGGCACCAACCTCGCCACCCCGGTCTTCGACGGCGCCCGCGAGGACGAGATCACCGGCCTGCTGGACAACACCACCCTCACCCGTGACGGTGAGCGCCTGGTGAACTCCACCGGCAAGGCCCGGCTGTTCGACGGCCGCTCCGGCGAGCCGTTCCCGATGCCGGTCTCGGTCGGCTACATGTACATCCTCAAGCTGCACCACCTGGTCGACGACAAGCTGCACGCCCGCTCGACCGGCCCGTACTCGATGATCACCCAGCAGCCGCTCGGTGGTAAGGCGCAGTTCGGTGGTCAGCGCTTCGGTGAGATGGAGGTGTGGGCCCTCGAGGCGTACGGCGCGGCCTACGCGCTGCAGGAGCTCCTCACCATCAAGTCCGACGACGTCCTCGGCCGCGTGAAGGTCTACGAGGCCATCGTCAAGGGCGAGAACATCCCCGAGCCCGGCATTCCCGAGTCCTTCAAGGTCCTCATCAAGGAAATGCAGTCGCTCTGCCTCAACGTGGAGGTGCTGTCCTCGGACGGCCAGTCCATCGAGATGCGGGACTCCGACGAGGACGTGTTCCGCGCCGCCGAAGAGCTCGGCATTGACCTGTCCCGGCGCGAGCCGAGCAGCGTCGAAGAGGTCTGACGGAGGTTGGGCCGGCTGCCCGCGCAGCCGGCCCGCCCCCAGGCCCCCCTCAGACCACATGAACGACTCTCGACTTACGAAAGAGGGCTTGACGACCAGTGCTTGACGTCAACTTCTTCGACGAGCTCCGCATCGGCCTGGCCACCGCCGACGACATCCGCCAGTGGTCGCACGGCGAGGTCAAGAAGCCGGAGACCATCAACTACCGCACCCTGAAGCCGGAAAAGGACGGGCTCTTCTGCGAGAAGATCTTCGGCCCCACCCGGGACTGGGAGTGCTACTGCGGTAAGTACAAGCGCGTCCGCTTCAAGGGCATCATCTGCGAGCGCTGCGGCGTCGAGGTGACCCGCGCCAAGGTGCGTCGCGAGCGGATGGGCCACATCGAGCTGGCCGCCCCGGTCACCCACATCTGGTACTTCAAGGGTGTCCCGTCCCGCCTGGGCTACCTGCTGGACCTGGCGCCGAAGGACCTCGAGAAGGTCATCTACTTCGCCGCCTACATGATCACCTGGGTCGACGACGAGCGCCGCCAGCGCGACCTGCCGTCCCTGGAGGCGCACGTCTCGGTCGAGCGTCAGCAGATCGAGAACCGCCGCGACTCCGACCTCGAGGCCCGCGCCAAGAAGGCCGAGACCGACCTGGCCGAGCTGGAGGCCGAGGGCGCCAAGGCCGACGTGCGCCGCAAGGTGCGCGAGAGCGCCGAGCGCGAGATGAAGCAGCTGCGCGACCGCGCGCAGCGCGAGCTCGACCGCCTCGACGAGGTGTGGGCCCGCTTCAAGAACCTCAAGGTCCAGGACCTCGAGGGCGACGAGCTGCTCTACCGCGAGCTGCGCGACCGCTTCGGCACCTACTTCTCCGGCTCGATGGGCGCGGCGGCCCTCAAGGACCGCCTCGAGACCTTCGACCTGGCGGAGGAGTCCGAGCGCCTGCGCGAGATCATCCGCACCGGCAAGGGCCAGAAGAAGACCCGTGCGCTGAAGCGCCTCAAGGTCGTTTCCGCGTTCCTGCAGACCACCAACAAGCCCAACGGCATGGTGCTGGACTGCGTCCCGGTCATCCCGCCGGACCTGCGTCCGATGGTGCAGCTGGACGGTGGCCGCTTCGCGACCTCCGACCTGAACGACCTGTACCGCCGCGTCATCAACCGCAACAACCGCCTGAAGCGGCTTCTCGACCTCGGTGCCCCCGAGATCATCGTGAACAACGAGAAGCGCATGCTCCAGGAGGCCGTCGACGCGCTGTTCGACAACGGCCGTCGTGGCCGTCCGGTCACCGGCCCGGGCAACCGCCCGCTGAAGTCCCTCAGCGACATGCTGAAGGGCAAGCAGGGTCGTTTCCGTCAGAACCTGCTCGGCAAGCGAGTCGACTACTCGGCCCGTTCGGTCATCGTCGTCGGCCCGCAGCTCAAGCTGCACCAGTGCGGTCTGCCGAAGGCCATGGCGCTGGAGCTCTTCAAGCCGTTCGTGATGAAGCGCCTGGTCGACCTGAACCACGCGCAGAACATCAAGTCGGCCAAGCGCATGGTCGAGCGCGCCCGTCCGGTCGTGTGGGACGTCCTCGAAGAGGTCATCGCCGAGCACCCGGTCCTGCTGAACCGTGCGCCCACCCTGCACCGCCTCGGCATCCAGGCCTTCGAGCCGCAGCTGGTCGAGGGCAAGGCCATCCAGATCCACCCGCTCGTCTGCACCGCGTTCAACGCGGACTTCGACGGTGACCAGATGGCCGTCCACCTGCCGCTCTCCGCGGAGGCGCAGGCCGAGGCCCGCATCCTGATGCTGTCCTCGAACAACATCCTGAAGCCGGCCGACGGTCGCCCCGTCACCATGCCGACCCAGGACATGGTGCTCGGTCTGTTCTTCCTCACCTCGGACCGCGAGGAGGTGAAGGGCGGTGGCCGTTCCTTCTCCTCCACCGCCGAGGCCGTCATGGCGTTCGACGCCAAGGAGCTGGACGTCCAGGCCGTCATCGACGTCCGTCTGCCGATGGGCACCGTCCCGCCCCGTGGCTGGACCCCGCCGATCGACGAGGACGGTCAGCCGGGCTGGTTCGAGGGCGAGTCCTTTCGCCTGCAGACCACCCTGGGCCGCGCGCTCTTCAACGAGCTGCTGCCCGAGGACTACCCGTTCGTCGACTACGAGGTGGGCAAGAAGCAGCTCTCCGCGATCGTCAACGACCTGGCGGAGCGCTACCCCAAGGTCGTCGTCGCGGCGACCCTGGACAACCTGAAGGCGGCCGGCTTCCACTGGGCCACCCGCTCGGGTGTCACCGTCTCGATCTCCGACGTCGTCGTCCCGCCGAGCAAGCCCCAGATCCTCGAGGGCTACGAGGCCAAGGCCGAGAAGGTCCAGCGTCAGTACGAGCGCGGCCTGATCACCAACGACGAGCGCAAGCAGGAGCTCATCGGCATCTGGACCCAGGCGACCAACGAGGTTGCCGAGGCCATGAACGCGAACTTCCCGAAGACCAACCCCATCTTCATGATGGTCGACTCGGGTGCTCGTGGAAACATGATGCAGATGCGCCAGATCGCCGGTATGCGTGGTCTGGTGTCCAACGCCAAGAACGAGACGATCCCCCGTCCCATCAAGGCGTCGTTCCGTGAGGGCCTCACCGTTCTCGAGTACTTCATCTCGACCCACGGTGCCCGTAAGGGTCTGGCCGACACCGCTCTGCGTACCGCCGACTCCGGCTACCTCACCCGTCGTCTGGTCGACGTCTCCCAGGACGTCATCATTCGCGAGGAGGACTGCGGCACCGAGCGCGGCCTCAAGCTGTCGATCGGTTCCGTGGGCGCCGACGGCGTGCTGCGCAAGGCCGACGACGTCGAGACCAGCGTCTACGCCCGCATGCTCGCCGAGGACATCACGGTGGACGGCAAGCTCCTTGCCACCGCCAACACCGACCTCGGTGACGTGCTGATCGACGAGCTGATCCGCCACGGCATCGGCGAGGTCAAGACCCGCTCGATCCTGACCTGTGAGTCGGCCGTCGGCACCTGCGCCATGTGCTACGGGCGCTCGCTGGCCACCGGCAAGCTGGTCGACATCGGTGAGGCGGTCGGCATCATCGCCGCCCAGTCCATCGGTGAGCCCGGTACCCAGCTGACGATGCGTACCTTCCACACCGGTGGTGTGGCCGGTGACGACATCACCCAGGGTCTGCCGCGTGTCGTCGAGCTCTTCGAGGCCCGTACCCCCAAGGGTGTGGCCCCGATCTCGGAGGCGCAGGGCCGGGTCCGCATCGAGGACACCGAGAAGACCCGCAAGCTGGTCATCACGCCGGACGACGGCAGCGAGGAGATCGCCTACCCGGTCTCCAAGCGTGTGAAGCTGCTCGTCAGCGAGGGCGAGGCGGTCGAGGTCGGCCAGAAGCTGACCATGGGTGCCACCAACCCGCACGACGTGCTGCGCATCATGGGCCAGCGGGCCGTCCAGATCCACCTGGTCGCCGAGGTCCAGAAGGTCTACAACTCGCAGGGTGTGTCGATCCACGACAAGCACATCGAGATCATCATCCGGCAGATGCTCCGCCGCGTGACGATCATCGAGTCGGGCGACGCCGAGCTGCTCCCGGGCGAGCTCGTCGAGCGCGGCCGCTTCGAGACCGAGAACCGTCGCGTGGTCGCCGAGGGCGGTCACCCCGCCTCCGGCCGTCCGCAGCTGATGGGTATCACCAAGGCCTCGCTGGCCACCGAGTCCTGGCTGTCGGCCGCCTCCTTCCAGGAGACGACCCGGGTCCTCACCGACGCGGCGATCCACGCCAAGTCGGACCCGCTGCTGGGCCTCAAGGAGAACGTCATCCTCGGTAAGCTCATCCCGGCCGGTACGGGTCTGCCCCGCTACCGCAACATCCGGGTCGAGCCGACCGAGGAGGCCAAGGCCGCGATGTACTCGGCCGTCGGCTACGACGACTACGACCTGTCGCCCTTCGGCGCCGGCTCCGGCCAGGCGGTTCCGCTGGACGACTACGACTACGGCCCGTACACCGGCTGAGTCGCGCGTCACTGATCGCAGGGCGGTCACCCCTCACGGGGTGGCCGCCCTGCGGCGTTTCCGGGCCTCTGCGGCGTTTCCCCGGGCCCCTGCGGGGTTTCCGGGGCCCTGGCCGAGGCCGGCGGGGGTCGGCCAGGGCCCCGGAGGGAAAGCGATTAGGTCTTTTGGTCGAAGTCGCGTAAGGTCGTGTTTACCGACGCGGGGTGGAGCAGCTCGGTAGCTCGCTGGGCTCATAACCCAGAGGTCGCAGGTTCAAATCCTGTCCCCGCTACTCGTTCGAAGGGCCCGGAGGCATTTGCCTCCGGGCCCTTCGGCATTCCCGGAGGAGCTCCTCGCCCGTGCGGGGGAGACGGGGGAACCGCTCCGGGGAGGGAGGCGTGGGAACGGTCGGGTGCGGAAGGCTTCTCGGTGTCGGGTGACGGGGCTTTCGAAGGGGGCCGGGGATGAAGCGGGTACTGGGCGCGGTGGCGATCACGGCGGGGGTGCTGGTCGGGATGTCGGGCTGCCTGCCGATCGGGGACGACCAGGAGCACCGGACGGTCGAGTACGGGGTGGCCGAGCCGGTCAGGGAGCTGGTGGTCGAGGGGGAGAACGGCGGCGTGGTGGTGACCGGCGCCGGTGACACCGTGCACGTGGTCGAGAACCAGAACTACAGGGGGGACGCGCCGAAGAGCACGCACGAGGTGAAGGACGGCGTGCTCCGGCTGACGTACGACTGCGACCACTGCGGCATCGGGTACACCGTGCACGTGCCGGCCGGGACCAAGGTGCGGGTGAAGGAGACCAACGGCGGCATCAAGCTGAACGGGCTGGCCGGCGAGGCGGAGGCCGACGTGAAGAACGGCGGGGTCGAGGCCAGCGGGCTGACCTCCCCGCAGGTGAAGCTGACCGCGGTGAACGGCGGGGTGCGGGCCGACTTCGCCGCCGCGCCGTCGAAGGTGGAGGCGAAGACCTTGAACGGCGGGGTGCGGGTGCAGGTGCCGGGCGGGGAGGCGTACGCGGTGGACGCGAAGGCGTCGGTCGGCGGGGTGGACGTGAGCATCCCCTCGCAGCCGGGAGCGGCGCGCACCATCACCGCGCGGGCGGAGACCGGCGGTGTGACGGTCAGCGGTGCCTGACCGGGCCGTTCCGGAGGTACTGCCGGTAGGGCATGATCTTCTCCGCGGGGGCGGTGTCCCCGGTTACGGGGGAGGTGCCGGGGTGGAGCGTGCTTCGGGCCGGCTGAACCGGCCGGCCGGGCTGAGTCCGTACGTGCAGGACTCGCTGCTGGCGGTGGTGTCGGCCGGGATCTCGATCTGGGCGGTCTACAACGACGACACGGCCTGGCCGTGGTGGGTCTACCTGGTGGCCGTGTCCACCGCGCTGCCGCTGCCCTGGCGGCGCCGGGCGCCGCTGACCGCGCTGGCGGCGAGCAGTGTGGCCTTCGTCGCGCTGTCGCTGCTGGCGCACTCGGCGAACCCGCAGGTCCCGCTGGCCGGGGTGATCGGCCTCTACACGGTCGCCGAGCGGTGCTCGGACCGGGCGCGCTGGACGGTGCTGGCGGCGACGGTGGTCGGCAACGTGATCGGCACCCACTCGCCCAACGGCGCGCTGTTCAGCCTGATCACCTCCGTCGGCTCGTTTGTGTTCGGCTCGCTGGTGCGCGCCCAGCGGGAGCTGGCCCGGGTGCAGGCGGAACGTGCCCGGGAGGCCGGTGAGCGGGCGGCCAGCGAGGCCGGCCGGGCGGTGGCGCAGGAGCGGGCCAGGATCGCCCGGGAAATGCACGACATCCTGGCGCACGCGGTCTCGCTGATGGTGATCCAGGCCGAGGCCGGGCCGGTGGTGGTGCGCAGCAACCCGGACCGGGCGATCCGCGCGTTCGACACCATCGCCGACGCGGGGCGCGACGCGATGGTCCAACTGCGTCGCGTGCTCGGGGTGTTGAAGGAGGAAGGGGTCGGCCCGGAGCTGGCGCCGCAGCCCCGGCTGGCCGAACTCGCCGACGTGGCCGAGCGGGTGCGCCAGGCCGGGCTGGCGGTGGAGCTCGAACTGGCCGACGGGCTGCGCACGGCGCCCGCCGACGTGCAGGCCGCGGCCTACCGGATCGTGCAGGAGGCGCTGACCAACACGGTCAAGCACGCCGGGGCCGACCGGGCCGCGATCCGGGTGCGGCAGGCCGGGGACGTGCTGGAGGTCGTGGTCTCCGACAACGGCCGCGGGGTGCCGCCGACGGCCGGCCGTACGGTGGTCGGCTGGTCCGGCGGGCGCGGGCTGGTCGGCATCCGGGAGCGGGCGGCGGCCTGCGGCGGGCGGGCCGAGGCCGGTCCGGGGCCGGAGGGCAGGGGTTTCCTGGTGAGCGCCCGGCTGCCGCTGGGGGCGGGCGGAACGGTGGAGGGGGTGGGCGGATGACGCCGATTCGGGTGGTCGTCGCGGACGACCAGGAGCTGGTGCGGGCCGGGTTCGGGATGATCCTGGACGCGCAGCCGGACATCGAGGTGGTGGCCGAGGCGGCCGACGGCGCCGAGGCCGTCGAGGCGGTGCGTGAGCACGGCCCCGACGTGCTGCTGCTGGACGTCCGGATGCCGGTGATGGACGGGCTGGAGGCGGCCCGCCGGGTGTGCGCCGAGTTCCCGTCCACCAAGGTGATCATGCTGACCACCTTCGACATCGACGACTACGTCTTCGACGCGCTGTACGCGGGCGCCAGCGGCTTCCTGCTCAAGGACGTCCGGCGGGACGACCTGGCGCACGGGGTGCGGATGGTCGCCTCGGGGGAAGCGCTGCTCGCGCCCTCGGTGACCAGGCGGCTGATCGGCGAGTTCGCCGCCCGCCGGCCGGGGGCGCCGGAACGGGCGGTGCGGCCGCCCTCCAAGCTGCTGGAGCAGCTGACCCTGCGCGAGCAGGAGACGCTGCGGCTGATCGCGCGCGGGCTGTCCAACGCCGAGATCGCGGCCGAGCTGGTGGTCAGCGAGCACACGGTGAAGACGCATGTCAGCAATGTGCTGAGCAAGCTCGGGCTGCGGGACCGGGTGCACGCGGTGGTGTTCGCCTACGAGGCGGGGGCGGTGGTGGTGGGGGAGTCCTGACGGGCTCCGCCACGGCGGGCTCGGCCGGGGTGCCTCCCTCGTGCGGGGGAGGCGGGGAGTTCGCCGGTGCGGGCGATCCGGGACGAGGGCCTGGGCCGGGAGGCTCTGGGGTGTCGGAAACGGACCACACCGCTGGAGAGATCGTCAGATGAACGCCACTCACGCCACCCGTCACACCCGCCTCACCCCGTACGCCGTCGTCGGCGCCCCCGCCCTGATGGCGCTCTACGGCGGCATCCGCCTGGTCCCGGGCTCCCGCGAGCCGGGCCTCGGCTGGACGGCCGGTCACACCGCGATGCTGGCCGGGCTGCTGCTGTTCGCCCCGGTCTTCCTCGCCCTGCGCCGACAGCTCGCCCCACGCGGCACGGCCGGGCGGATCGCGGCCGGGACAGCGCTGGGGACGGCCTTCGCGGGGCTGCTCTGCTCGCTGGTGCAGATCGGGATCGACCTGGTCGTCGGCCTCGCGGCGGCGGACAAGGGCGAGCAGTCGCGGCTCTTCGGCCGGGTGCAGGACGTCCCGGGTGTGCTGCCGGCCGTCTACCAGGTCGGCCCGCTGCTCTTCTACGTCGGCCTGCTGGCGCTGCTGACCGCCGCCGCGGCCGGCCGCTCCCGGGCGCTGCGCTGGTGGAGCCCGGTGCTGGTGCTGCTCGGCACGCTCGCTTCGGGGGCCGACCTGGCCTTCATCCCGCTCGCCGCCGCCTGCTACCTGGTGGCGCTGGCCCCGCTCGTCCGTCCGGCCGTCGCGCCGCGGCCGGTGCTGGTCTGACCTCCGCGCGCCGCCCGTCGGCTCACGGCGCGGAGCACCCGGAATTTCGGTGGCCGTGCCCGGGCCGGTGGCCGTACCGTCCGGTCCATGAACGCGAAGCGCCCCCTGATCGCCGTGCTCACCGGCGCGGGCATCTCGACCGACTCCGGCATCCCCGACTACCGCGGCCCGCAGGGCCTGTGGCAGAAGGACCCGGCGGCGCAGGAGCTGGTCACCATCGGGCCGTACCGGGACGACCCGGAGGTCCGGCGGCGGTCCTGGCTGCTGCGGCTGGAGACGGGCGCGCTGGCCGCCGAGCCGAACGCCGGGCACCGGGCGCTGGTCGACCTGGAGCGCTCCGGGCTGCCGCTGCGGGTGCTCACCCAGAACGTGGACGGGCTGCACCAGGCGGCCGGGCTGCCCGCCCGCAAGGTGCTCGAACTGCACGGCACCGCACGGGAGACGCAGTGCCTGCGCTGCCGGGTGGTCGCGCCGATGGCCGACGCGCTGGCGCGGGTCGAGGCAGGCGAGCCGGACCCGGCCTGCCGGGAGTGCGGGGGGATCCTCAAGCCGCGCACGGTGATGTTCGGCGAGAACCTGGACCCGGAGGTGCTCGGCCAGGCCGAGTCGATCGCCCGCGGCTGCGACGTCTTCATCGCGGTCGGCACCAGCCTGCAGGTGTTCCCGGTGGCGGCGCTGCCGTACAGCGCGGTGGAGGCCGGGGCGAAGCTGATCATCGTGAACGGCGAGCCCACGCCGTACGACGAGGCGGCGGACGAGGTGATCCGGGAGCCGATCTCGGAGGCGCTGCCCGAGCTGGTGCGGCGGCTGGTGAGTGAGCGGGCGTGAGGGGTGGCGGGCAGCCCGAAGGGCCTGAAGGCGGAAGGGTCTCAAGGCGGAAGGGTCTGAAGCCGGAAGGGTCTTAAATCGGACGTACCGCGTGCGTACGATGATCCTTCCGGCTTCCCCTCACGGCCTGGAGTGATCGACCGATGACGACGACGGCGAAGTTCGACCCCTGGTCGGCGGCGTTCGTGGCCCACCCGTACGACGCGTACGCCGAACTGCGCGACCACGCGCCGGTGACGTACTTCGAGCCGACGAACCAGTGGCTCGTCGCGCGCCACGAGGACGTCAGCGCGCTGCTGCGCGACCGACGGCTCGGCCGCACCTACACCCACCGCTTCAGCCACGCGGAGTTCGGCCGCCCCGGGCCCGACCCGGCGCACGAGCCCTTCCACACCCTGAACGACCACGGGCTGCTCGACCTGGAGGCGCCGGACCACACCCGGATCCGCCGGCTCGTCTCCAAGGCCTTCACCCCGCGCATGGTCGAGGGCCTGCGCCCGACCGTCCGGCGCCTGGCCGGCGAGCTCGTCGACGACCTGCTCGCGGCCGGCGGCGGCGACCTGATCGCCACCGTCGCCGAGCCGCTGCCGGTCGCCGTGATCGCCGAGATGCTCGGCGTCCCGGCGGGCGACCGGCACCTGCTGCGGCCGTGGTCCGCCGACATCACCGGGATGTTCGAGCTCAACCCGACCGAGGAGGCCGCCCGCCGGGCCGTCACCGCGAGCATCGAGTTCTCCGACTACCTGCGCGCCCTGATCCGCGAACGCCGGGTGAACCCGGGCGAGGACCTGATCAGCGCGCTCATCCAGGCCCAGGAGGGCTCCGACGCGCTGAGCGAGCAGGAGATGATCTCCACCTGCGTGCTGCTGCTCAACGCCGGCCACGAGGCGACCGTCAACACCACCGGCAACGGCTGGTGGGCGCTCTTCCGCCACCCCGAGGAGCTCGCCCGGCTACGCGGCGCGGTGGACGAGCTGCTGCCCACCGCGATCGAGGAACTGATGCGCTGGGACACCCCGCTGCAGATGTTCGAGCGCTGGGTCCTGGAGGACATCGAGGTCCGCGGCGTCACCATCCCGCGCGGCTCCGAGGTCGCCCTGCTCTTCGGCTCCGCCAACCGCGACCCCGAGCGCTTCGCCGACCCCGACCGGCTCGACCTCGGCCGCGCCGACAACCCGCACATCACCTTCGGTGCCGGAATCCACTTCTGTCTCGGCGCCCCGCTTGCCAGACTGGAGCTCACCGAGTCCTACGGCACCCTGCTGCGCCGGGCCCCGGGCCTGCGGCTGGTCCGCGAGCCCGAGTGGAACCCGGGGTACGTGATCCGGGGGCTCAGGGAACTACTGGTCGAGGTCTGACGGACAGCCGGGCAGACGGACAGACAGACGGAGAAGAGGGGGGAGCGGCCGTGGGCAAGGCGACGGGGGCGCTGCTGGGGCTGGCGATCGGCGACGCGATCGGCCGGGTGACGGAGTTCAAGACCGTCGAGGCGATCGCCGCCGACCATCCGGACTGGCGGCAACTCCCGCTGCCCGACAAGGCCTTGGTCACCGACGACACCCAGATGACGCTCGCCCTCGGCCGCGGCCTGCGCACCGCCCTGGCGCGCGGGCCCCTCACGCCCCTACGGCTGGAACGGCCGGTTCGCGAGGAGTTCGTCGACTGGTGGCGCTCCCCGGAGAACAACCGCGCCCCGGGCATGACCTGCCTGCGCTCCTGCGAGCGGCTCAGCCACGCCGAGTACCGCTGGCAGCAGGCGAGCGACGTCGGCTCCAAGGGCTGCGGCGCCAACATGCGGGTCGCCCCGATCGGGCTGATCCGCGAGCTGGACGCCCGGCAGCTCTCCGGCGCCGCCCAGCTGCAGTCCGCGCTCACCCACGGCCACCCCACCGCGCTCGCCGCCAGTGACCTCACCGCGTACGCCGTCCGCAAGCTCGCCGAGGGCGTGCCGCCGGCCGGCCTGCCCGCGGCGCTGCGGGCGTACGCGCTGGCGAGCCGGGAGCGGTACGACGAGTTCTGGCTCGGCGACCTTGCCGCGCTCTGGTACGGCGCCTCGCCGCAGGCCGTCATCGCCCGCGGCTGGGACGACTGCCTCGCCGTCCTCGACCAGCTGGAGGCCGCGCTCGCCGCCCCCGACCCGGAGGCCGACCCCTGCCTGGCCACCGGCGAGGGCTGGGTCGCCGAGGAGGCCTTCGGCACCGGCCTGCTCTGCTTCCTGCTGCTGCCGGACGACCCCGTGGCCGCCGTCCGCCGGGCCGCCTACTCCAGCGGCGACTCCGACTCCCTCGCCTGCCTGACCGGCGCCTTCGCGGGCGCCCACCACGGCGAGACGGCCTGGCCGGCCGAGTGGGTGGAGCGGATCGAGCACCGGGACGAACTGCTGGAGCTCGGCGCGCTCTGGGACTGAGCGGAGCCGGGCGGCGGGGTCCACCCAGGGCCGCTCGGCGGGGTCCACCCAGGGCCGGGCGGCGGGTCCACCCAGGGCTGCTCGGCGGGGTCCACCCAGGGCCGGGCGGCGGGTCCACCCAGGGCCGGGCGGCGGGTCCACCCAGGGCTGCTCGGCGGGGTCCACCCAGGGCCGGGCGGCGGGTCCACCCAGGGCTGCTCGGCGGGGTCCATCCAGGGCCGGGCGGCGGCGTTCGCGCAGGGCCGCTCGGCGGGGTCCATCCAGGGCCGGGCGGCGGCGTTCGCGCAGGGCCGCTCGGCGGGGCGAGCGGAACCGGTCGGCGGGGCGGCGCGTCGAAGGGCCATGACGAACCGCAGCACCGGAACCCGTCGTCCACCGCGCCGCCCGGCGGCGCTGCTCCTCGCCGCCGCGCTCGCCGCACCGCTGCTCGCCGGCTGTGGCAGCAGCGGGGCGGCCGCGCCCGCGGAGCTCAGGGCCTCGGCGCCCGCCAGCCGGCCCCCGGTCGACCCGGCCCAGCTGACCGCGACCGCGACCGCCACCGACGCCTTCGGCCTCGATCTCCTGCACACCCTCACCACGCGGCCCGACGACGCCGGCCGCAACCTCGTGGTCTCCCCGTCCGGCCTGGCCACCGTGCTCGCCATGCTGCTGCCCGGCACCCGGGGCACCACCGCCGACGAACTCGCCAAGGCCCTGCACACCGAGCTCACCCCGCAGCAGTACGCCCTCGCCATCGGTGCGCTGAACCGCCAGGCACCCTCCGGCAACGGGCTCACCCTGCGCCAGAGCGACGACCTCTGGGCCCAGCGGGGCCTCGCCGTCTCACCGGACTACCTGGCCACCCTCGCCGCCGCGTTCGACGCCGGCGTGCACCCCGCCGACTTCGCCAAGGATCCGGAGGGCTCCCGCAAGGCCGTCAACGCGGCCGTGGAGAAGGCCACCGAGGGCCGGATCAAGGACCTCTTCGCCCCGAACGCGATCACCGCGGACACCCGGCTGGTGCTCACCGACGCGCTCTACCTCAAGGCCAAGTGGGCCTCCGCGTTCAAGCCCTCGCAGACCGCCGACCGCCCGTTCCACAAGCTCGACGGTTCCGCCCCGGCCGTCCCCTCGATGAGTCAGACCGGCGGGTTCAAGTACGCCGACGGCTCCGGCGGGATCGTCGGCGAGCCCTGGCAGGCCGTCGAACTCCCGTACGCGGGCGGCGGGTTGGCGATGGACCTGATCGTCCCCGCGCAGGGCGGCTTCGCGGCCTTCACCAAGGGCCTGGACCAGCCCCAGCTCGACCGGATCCTCGGTGCCCTCGCCGAGCGGCACGTCGACCTGCAGCTTCCGCGCTTCCACTTCGACACGTCCAACGAGCTCACCTCCGCGCTGCGCTCGCTCGGCGTGAAGTCGCTCTTCGACGGGGCCGACCTCAGCGGCATCGCCAAGGATCCGCTCGCCGTCAGCACGGTGGTGCAGAAGGCCACCGTCGAGGTCGACGAGGACGGCACGGTCGCGGCGGCCGGCAGCGGCGTCGGGATCGCCGGAGCGGCCGCGCCGGCCCCGGACCAGCCCGTCCAACTGCACATCGACCGGCCGTTCCTGTTCCTGATCCGGGACACCCAGGGCGGGCGGCCGCTGTTCCTCGGCCAGGTCACCGATCCGCAGGCACGCTGAGGGACCCGTACCGGGGAGGGAACCCGCCAGGGAGGCGCCCCTACCAGGCCGGGTAGCGCCCGCCGAGCCCCGGGTGGAGCGGGTCGCGGCTGCCGAACAGCACCAGCAGGTCGTCCGCGACCTGCCGCAGCTCGGCCCGCCCCTCCACCGCCCCGGCCCACTCGGCGGGCAGTGCCGAGGCGCCGTACGCGGCCCCGACCAGGTTGCCGCAGACCGCGCCGGTCGAGTCGCTGTCCCCGGAGTGGTTCACCGACAGCAGCAGCGCGGTGCGCACCGGGTCGGGGTCGAGGGTGGCCGCCAGCAGCGAGTACACCGCGATGGCCAGGCACTCCTCGGCGATCCAGCCGAGCCCGACCCGCTCCACCGCCTCCGCCGCGGGCTCGGACTCCTGGGCGACCCGCACCGCCCGGGCCAGCGCCTGGACGGTCTCCTTGGAGCCCGGCAGCTCGCGGATCTGCTCCACGGTCTCGCCGACCGCCGCCCACGGCTCCGTCCCGTTCGCGAGCCGCTCGATCAGCGCCGCGAAGGCGCCCGCCGCGAGGTAGCCGGTCGGGTGCCCGTGGGTGAGCTGGGCGCACTGCACGGCCAGCCCGAAGGACTGCTCGACGCCCAGCCGGGCCAGCCCGAACGGCGCCGAGCGCATCACCGTGCCGCAGCCCTTGGAACCCGGGTTGATCGGCCCCGGCCGCCCGATCACGGACGGTGCCTCGAACACCGGGTGCTCGGACACCCCGCTCAGACAGGCGTTGCCCGGCGCCCGCCGCGCGTACAGGAAGGGCTGCCGCAGCAGCCAGCCGTCGTACGGGCGGGGCTGCGGCACGGTGTCCGGCGCGGGCTGGTACTGCGTCAGCAGCCAGCGCCGGTAGGCGCCGTGGACGGCCTCCGGCACCGAGCCTCCGCCGCCCGTCCAGCCGCGGACGAAACCGCGGATCAGGCCCTCGGCGGTGAACAGCGTCATCTGGGTGTCGTCGGTGACCTCGACCGGCCCGGGACCGCCCGGCAGGGAGGTCACGCCCGCCGGCCCGTAGTGGCCCTGGATCTGGTGGAGCTGCTGGAACTCCACCGGCCAGCCCAACGCATCGCCGATGGCCCCGCCGAGCAGCGCTCCGCGCACCCGGTCCCGATACCCCGACTCGGCAGCCGGCTCCGTCACGTCGAATCCCCCTTCGTTCGTGGCGGAATACGTTCTACCAGGTCTCGGTGCGGTGCTACCGACGGATCTCCCCGGCGCGCCCGTGCAGCGCGGCCCGGTCGGCGGCGGCCCGTCCGGCCGCCCAGCCCTTGCCGTCGCTGACCCGGACCCGCTGCGAGACCAGCTTCGGGAACAGTCGGCCGATCTCCTCGTCCACCGCCTCCGAGCGGGCGGCGAGCGCGGGCAGCAGCCGCTCGTCCGGCAGCAGCTGCTCCTCGGTGCCGTCCTCGCGCAGGTGCCGGCCGGCCGCGGCGGCGCTGGTGGTCCGCTCGGTGGCGGCGGTCAGCCGCTCGCGGATCCGCGCCGCGTACGCGACCAGGAAGGAGTGCCGGAACGCCTTGCTGCGCGAGTCCCGGCGGGAGCCCGCCTTGTTGAGCGCGTGGGTGGCCTGCACCAGCAGCGAGGTGTAGAGCAGCTCGACGCCGTCCAGGTCGCCGTCGAAGCCGACCACGGTGCAGAAGCCGAACTCCTTCGCCCACACCACCCGGCACCGGTTGGCCACCGCGACCGCGTCCAGCAGCATCGTCTTGGGGCCCTCGTACGGGTTGTCCACCCCGATCCGCAGCGCCGCCGGGGCGTCCCGGTCCGCACCGGCGGCCGCCAGCAGCGCCTCGTCGATGCTGTGCTGGGCCATCAGCTGCTGGGCCTTGGCGGTCAGCGCCTCGGCCTCCTCCGGGTACTCGGTGGACTCGGCCTTGGCCAGCAGCGCCCGGATCCGGGCCAGCATCCGCGGCTCGCCGGCCAAGGAACCGGGACGCTCCGACCCCGAGTGCCGCGGCCCCGACTGCCGCGACCCGACGTGCTGCGGCCGCACCGTCTGCCCGGGAGCCGGTCCCACCGGGGCGATCGGCGGCAGCCGGCCCCAGGTGCGCAGCAGCTCCAGGACGGCGGTGGCGAGCGCGAAGCGGTCCAGCCGGTGCCGCTGGGCGAACGCCCCCAGGTACTGCTCGTCGCCGGACCACCAGGCCTCGACCTCCAGCTCGCGCAGCTGCTCCTGCCAGCGCCGGTCGAGCGCCGCCGCGGGGTGGCGGCGGTCCTCGGCGGCGATCAGGTCCACCGCGAGGGCCAGGTGGACGGGCTTCAGCCCGCGCCGCACCACCCGCGCCAGGTCGGCCGGGCGCCACCCGGCGGACCAGCAGCGGCCGACGGCGGTGTCCGCGTACCCCAGCAGGGCCCGGCTGACCGCCGGCCACTGCCCGGCCGAGGCGGCCAGCAGCGACGCCCCGGTGTCCAGCGCGAGGTCCAGCCGCTCCTCGGGGGCCGTCAGCACCGCCCGCACCGCCTGCTCCAGTAGCGGCCCGGCGTCTCCGCCCTGCTGCGCGCCCTTGCCCACGGTGTGTCCCTGCTCTCCTCGACGGCCCTGTTCCTCCTGCCCATGATGCCGGAGCCCGCACCGACGACCGGGACGGACGACTGCGGAGGACGGCGGGGAGGGGCGGGGGAGCAGGCAGCGGCGCCCGGCCCCAGGACGGGACCGGGCGCCGGAGGAAACGGTTCGGCTCAGCGCTGGACGGCCTTGGCCAGGATCTCCGGGATGCGCTCCAGCAGCCGGGTGGCCGCCATCCGTACGCCGAGGACGGCGACCAGGGCGCCGTACAGCGGGCCGATCAGCAGGACCGGCCAGCTCGGCCCGTCCGAGGTCAGCGCCCAGCCGAGGTAGCCGCCGACCGGCAGGGCGAGCAGTGCGACGCCGAACATCGAGCCGAACGAGTTGAGCATGACCAGCCCGCTCTGGCCGGGGGCGGCATTGCGCATCGGGTTGTTGTCGGCGGGCATGGCGTACGGCACCAGCACGCTGAACATCGCGCCGAGCGCCACCCCGCAGCCGAGCAGTGCGAAGGCCAGGCCGAGCGCGGCCGGCAGGTCCGCCCACGTGCCGGTGACGCCCGCCAGTGCCAGCCCGAGCACCCCCGTCACCGGGATCGCGTAGGACAGCACCGCGTACGCCCGGCCGCGCAGCTCGTCGCGGGCGTCGGCCGGGGTGCGCAGGGTGGCGGCGACCATCCAGAACGCCGAGCCGTCCATGCCGAACAGGTTGAGCATCTGCAGTCCGAGGAACATCCCGGTCATCGCGAGCAGGTACACGCTCGCCCAGCCCTGGACCATCGACAGCACGCAGATCACCACCGTCATGCCGATGCTGGTGAACAGCGCGGCCTTGGCCCGCGGTTCGCGCCAGGCGTACCGCAGGTGGCGCTGCATCACCGCGCCGGCCCGGCCCTGGGGCAGGAAGCCCCAGCCGCGCGAGCGCTGCACCCCGCGCGCCACCTCCAGGGTGGAGGAGTCGGCGGTGACCATGAGTTCCTGCAGGCTGCCGCGCCACCAACGCAGCAGCAGCGCCAGCAGCACGCCGGCCGCGGCGAGCTGCAGCAGCGCGAGCCCGTACCGGCCCTCGGCGGCGGTGCGCGGCGCGTCGGCGGCGCTGATCGGCGGGATCCAGCGCAGCACGGAGGCGATCGGCTTCAGCGGACCGAGGTCGAGGTCGTCGCCGGGGCGACCGAAGACGCTCTGCGAACCGACGTTGGCGGCCTGGATCAGGAGCGCGAAGGCCAGCCCGCCGAAGATCGCGAAGTCCTTGCCGCGACGGCTGGAGAGCATCCGGGCGTTGCCGGCCGCGACCGCCCGGGAGAGCGTGACCAGGCAGAGCACCGCGAGCGGCACGCCGACCACGGCGACCGCGGCCGAGGCCCCGCCGCCGGCGCCGGCCAGTACCGCGCCGGTCACCAGCACCAGGTTGATCAGCGGCCCGGGCCCGATCAGCGCGGCCAGCAGCGAGCCGCGCAGCAGCGGGCCGGGCCGCAGCGGCAGCATGGTGAGCCGGGTCGGGTCGGCGCTCTCGTCGCTGGAGAACAGGAAGAGCGGCAGCGCGGCCCAGCCCAGGGTCAGCACGCCGAGCAGCATCACGCCGGCGTCCCCGGAGCCCGCGAAGCGCCCGTTCAGCGCGGCCAGGGCGACGGCGATGCCACCCGCGAAGGCCAGGCCCACGACGCCGCCGATCACGAAGACGGCGGTTCGGCCGGGGCTGCGCCGCAGCCCGTTGCGCAGCAGCCGCAGCTTGAGCGCGACCAGGGCGCGGACCACCGTCCGCCCGTCGGGGACGGGGGTGCGGACGGCGGCGGTGCTCACTGGGTGCCCCCGAGCCAGCCGAGCGCCTGCCCGTCGTCCTCGCGGACGCCGATCAGGTCGAGGAAGGCCTCGTGCAGGCTGCGCCCGCCCCGCACCGAGTCCAGCGGGCCCTGGGCGATCACCCGGCCCGCGTTGACCACCGCGACCCAGTCGCAGAGCTGCTCGACCAGCTCCATCACGTGGCTGGAGAAGACGACCGTGGAACCGGCCGCCGCGTACCGCTTGAGCACGCCGCGGATGGTCTGGGCGGAGACCGGGTCGACGCCCTCGAAGGGCTCGTCCAGGAACAGCACGTCGGGGTTGTGCAGCAGCGCGGCGGCCAGGCCGATCTTCTTGCGCATGCCGGTGGAGTAGTCGGCGACCAGCTTGTCGGCGTCCCGGCCGAGGTCCAGGACGGTCAGCAGGTCCTCGGCGCGGCGGTCCACCTCGGCGCCGGGCAGGCCGCGCAGCCGCCCGGTGTACTGCAGCAGTTCGCGTCCGCTGAGCCGCTCGAACATCCGCAGGCCCTCGGGCAGGATGCCGATCCGCGCCTTGACCGTGACCGGGTCCGCCCACACGTCGGTGCCGTGCACCAGGACGGTGCCCTGGTCGGGCCGCAGCAGTCCGGTGACCATCGACAGCGTGGTGGTCTTGCCGGCGCCGTTCGGGCCGACCAAGCCGATGAACGAGCCCGCCGGCAGTTCCAGGCTCAGCCCGGCCACGGCGGCCTGGGTGCCGAAGTGCTTCCACAGCCCTCGGATGCTGACGGCGGACGGGGTGCCCGGTTCGGGGTGGTCGGAGGAGGGCGGTGATGACGCCTGCATGGCGGCCTTCTCTGCTCGTGGTGGCCGGAGTTCGTGGTGGCCGGACTCCCGGGGTTCAGCCTGGCACTGCCCGAACGGGCTGTCGCCCGAGTTGAGGATTCCCTGAGCGTGTCCGCCGAACAGGTGAGCCGCGCCGCCCTGAATCCCATTCCCGACGTCTACTGGGCCGAATCGGCAACTACTCAGTTCCCCTGTTCGTCCTGCACTATGAGGACCAGTGAGGGTGCGCGGGGGTGCCGCGGTACCGGGAGGTGGCGGATGTCCGTTCAACCGTGGGGCGAACCCGGTCCCGGCCACAAGCACGGCCAGGGCCGCCAGCAGGGCTACGGGCAGGGCTACGGCCACGGGCAGGGCTACGGCCACCGGCCGGTCGTTGGCTGGCAGCAGGCCCCGTCCCCGCAGGCGCCGTCCCCGCAGGCCGCGATGCGGGCGGGCCACGCGGACCGCGACCGGACGGTCGACGTGCTGAAGGCCGCGTTCGCCGAGGGCCGGCTCTCCGTCGAGGAGTACGAGCAGCGCCACGAGGCCGTGGTCGCGGCGCAGACCTACGGCCAGCTGGCCGCGCTGGTGGCCGACCTGCCGGCCGGCCCGATGGTGACGCCGGCCACGGTCGCCACACCGGTTCCGGCCACATTCCTGCCCGCCCCGCCCCCGCCCCCGCAGGCCCGCCCCACCAACGTGCTGGCGGTGGTGTCCCTGGTGTGCGGCCTGACCGGCTTTCTGGCGCTGCCGGTGCTGCCCGCGGTGATCACCGGCCACATCGCCCGGTCCCAGATCCGCGACCGCAACATGGACGGTGACTGGGCGGCCGTCCTCGGCCTGGTCCTCGGCTACATGGGCACCGCGTTCTGGGCCCTGCTGGTCCTCGCCGGCATCGCCTAGGGTCGGCCGACCGGTGCGGCGGCGTGGTGGCGCTGCGCTCCGTCACGTGGCTCTCCGTCGCTGCGCTCCGTCGGCGCGTGGGTGGCACATAGCGGACGACTGTGGTAGAGCGGGTGGAGGTGGCCCGACACCGGGCGGTCACGTGCGGGACACCCGCGTGACGCTCGGCCGAAGGCGGCGACCTGCGGCGTTGCATTTGTTTTGACCGAGCCCCATGCGCTAGGTACGCTCTGACCTTGTGCCTGGGGTGTCCCCGGGTCCTTGTGCGTGCATGCACACCGGTCGCCGCGCCGAGCCGGAGCGTCTTACAGCGCCCCGCGCGTAGAGCGCCGTCGCTGTACATCAGCCATGGGATTCCGTGTCGGAAAAGCCCAACACACCCGACCGCGTGGGTCGACCACGGGGTTGTGTGCGAGGGAGACACCGCAGGTTAGTTCCACCAAGCCTTGGCACACAGAAAACGGAGAAACGGTGCCTACGATCCAGCAGCTGGTCCGAAAGGGCCGGCAGGACAAGGTCGAGAAGAACAAGACTCCCGCGCTGAAGGGTTCCCCGCAGCGCCGTGGGGTCTGCACGCGTGTGTACACGACCACCCCGAAGAAGCCGAACTCGGCGCTTCGTAAGGTCGCCCGTGTGCGCCTCACCAGCGGGATCGAGGTCACCGCTTACATTCCGGGCGAGGGCCACAACCTGCAGGAGCACTCCATCGTGCTGGTGCGCGGTGGTCGTGTGAAGGACCTTCCTGGTGTCCGCTACAAGATCATCCGCGGTTCGCTTGACACCCAGGGTGTCAAGAACCGCAAGCAGGCTCGCAGCCGCTACGGCGCCAAGAAGGAGAAGTAAGAATGCCTCGTAAGGGCCCCGCCCCGAAGCGCCCGGTCATCATCGACCCGGTTTACGGCTCCCCGGTCGTCACCCAGCTGGTCAACAAGATCCTGCTGCACGGCAAGCGCTCCACCGCCGAGCGGATCGTCTACGGCGCCCTCGAGGGCGTTCGTGAGAAGACCGGCGCCGACCCGGTCGTCGCGCTGAAGCGCGCGCTGGAGAACGTGAAGCCGGCCCTCGAGGTCAAGTCCCGCCGTGTCGGTGGCGCGACCTACCAGGTTCCGGTCGAGGTCCGCCCGGGCCGCGCCAGCACCCTGGCGCTGCGCTGGATGGTCGGTTACTCCCGCGCCCGTCGCGAGAAGACCATGACCGAGCGTCTGATGAACGAGATCCTCGACGCCAGCAACGGTCTGGGCGCTTCCGTGAAGCGTCGCGAGGACACCCACAAGATGGCCGAGTCCAACAAGGCCTTCGCGCACTACCGCTGGTAGTCCCTACCCCGTCACTAGACAGAGAGAGAACGAGCCACCATGGCTGCAACCTCCCTTGACCTCGCCAAGGTCCGCAACATCGGGATCATGGCGCACATCGACGCGGGCAAGACCACCACCACCGAGCGGATCCTGTTCTACACCGGTGTGTCGTACAAGATCGGTGAGGTCCACGATGGCGCTGCCACCATGGACTGGATGGAGCAGGAGCAGGAGCGCGGCATCACGATCACGTCGGCCGCGACGACCTGTCACTGGACCGTCGACGATGCCGATCACACCATCAACATCATCGACACCCCGGGTCACGTCGACTTCACCGTCGAGGTGGAGCGTTCGCTGCGCGTCCTCGACGGTGCCGTGACGGTGTTCGACGGTGTTGCCGGTGTCGAGCCCCAGTCCGAGACCGTGTGGCGGCAGGCTGACCGCTACGGCGTTCCGCGCATCTGCTTCATCAACAAGCTGGACCGCACGGGCGCGAACTTCTTCTTCTGCGTCAAGACCATCGTGGACCGCCTCGGCGCGACCCCGCTGGTCATGCAGCTCCCGATCGGTGCCGAGTCGGACTTCCAGGGCGTTGTCGACCTGGTCCGCATGAAGGCGCTGGTCTGGTCCGCCGAGGCCGCCAAGGGCGAGATGTACGACGTCGTCGACATCCCGGCCGACCTGGTGGACCAGGCGAACGAGTACCGCGAGATGCTCCTGGACGAGGTGTCGAACGTCAGCGATGACGTGATGATGCTCGCCATGGAGGGCGAGGACGTCCCCGAGGAGCTCCTCTACGAGGCGATCCGCAAGGGCACCCTCGAGTCGGCCTTCACGCCGATCTTCTGTGGCACCGCGTTCAAGAACAAGGGTGTTCAGCCCCTGCTCGACGCCGTCGTCAAGTACCTGCCGTCGCCGCTGGACATCGAGTCCATCGAGGGCACGAAGCCGAACGACCCGGAGACCAAGATCTCCCGCAAGGCTTCGGACGACGAGCCGCTGGCCGCGCTGGCGTTCAAGATCATGTCCGACCCGCACCTGGGCAAGCTCACCTTCGTCCGGATCTACTCCGGCCGCCTGGAGTCCGGCACCTCGGTGCTGAACGCCGTGAAGGGCAAGAAGGAGCGCATCGGCAAGATCTACCGCATGCACGCCAACAAGCGTGAGGAGATCGAGTCGGTGGGCGCCGGCGACATCGTCGCCGTCATGGGCCTGAAGCAGACCACCACCGGTGAGACGCTGGCCGACGAGAAGAACCCGGTCATCCTGGAGTCCATGGACTTCCCGGCCCCGGTTATCCGCGTCGCCATCGAGCCCAAGTCCAAGGGTGACCAGGAGAAGCTGGGTGTTGCCATCCAGCGTCTCGCCGAGGAGGACCCGTCCTTCCAGGTCAACACGGACGAGGAGACCGGCCAGACCATCATCGCGGGTATGGGCGAGCTGCACCTCGAGGTGCTGGTCGACCGTATGAAGCGTGAGTTCAAGGTCGAGGCCAACGTCGGCAAGCCGCAGGTCGCGTACCGCGAGACGATCCGTGCGGCCGTCGAGCGCATCGACTACACCCACAAGAAGCAGACCGGTGGTTCCGGTCAGTTCGCCAAGGTGCAGATCGCGATCGAGCCGCTCGAGAAGGCCGAGGGCTACGAGTTCGTCAACATGGTCACCGGTGGCCGCGTCCCGCGGGAGTACATCCCGTCGGTCGACGCCGGTTGCCAGGAGGCCATGGAGTTCGGTGTTCTCGCCGGCTACCCGCTGCAGGGTGTCCGCGTGAAGCTGCTCGACGGTCAGTCGCACGACGTCGACTCCTCCGAGCTGGCGTTCAAGATCGCCGGTTCGATGGCCTTCAAGGAAGGCGCGAGGAAGGCCAAGCCGGTCATCCTCGAGCCGATGATGGCCGTCGAGGTCACCACGCCCGAGGACTACATGGGCGACGTGATCGGTGACATCAACTCTCGCCGTGGCCAGATCCGGTCCATGGACGAGCGTCACGGTGCCCGCGTCGTCTCGGCGCTGGTGCCCCTCTCCGAGATGTTCGGCTACGTCGGTGACCTGCGCAGCAAGACCTCTGGTCGCGCGAGCTACTCGATGCAGTTCGACTCGTACGCCGAGGTCCCCAAGGCCGTGGCTGAGGAGATCATCGCCAAGTCCAAGGGTGAGTGACATCCCGATATTCGGGATGATTCCGACCCCTTAGGCTATTAGGAGGCGACCCGGGAGGATCCGGACGGATTCTCCCGGGGCCTCCGGCCCCCACCCCGCGGGACGGCGCGCGGTGCCTACGGCACCCGGGCCCAATCCCGACCAAGACCAACTGACGTCAGCACGGCGTACAGAACTGTCCTCAGGAGGACTGCAGTGGCGAAGGCGAAGTTCGAGCGGACGAAGCCCCACGTCAACATCGGCACCATCGGTCACATTGACCACGGTAAGACGACCCTTACCGCGGCCATCACCAAGGTGCTGCACGACGCGTACCCGGAGATCAACCCCTTCACGCCGTTCGACCAGATCGACAAGGCGCCGGAGGAGCGGCAGCGCGGTATCACCATCTCGATCGCGCACGTCGAGTACCAGACCGAGGCGCGTCACTACGCCCACGTCGACTGCCCGGGTCACGCGGACTACATCAAGAACATGATCACCGGTGCGGCCCAGATGGACGGTGCGATCCTCGTCGTCGCCGCCACCGACGGCCCGATGCCGCAGACCAAGGAGCACGTCCTCCTGGCCCGCCAGGTCGGCGTCCCCTACATCGTCGTCGCCCTGAACAAGGCCGACATGGTGGACGACGAGGAGATCCTGGAGCTCGTCGAGCTCGAGGTCCGTGAGCTCCTCTCCGAGTACGAGTTCCCGGGCGACGACCTGCCGGTCGTCCGCGTCTCCGCGCTGAAGGCGCTGGAGGGCGACAAGGAGTGGGGCGAGAAGCTCCTCGGCCTGATGCACGCCGTCGACGAGAGCATCCCGACCCCGGCCCGCGCCGTGGACCAGCCGTTCCTGATGCCGATCGAGGACGTCTTCACGATCACCGGTCGTGGCACCGTCGTCACCGGTCGTATCGAGCGTGGCATCCTCAAGGTCAACGAGACTGTCGACATCATCGGCATCAAGGAGACCAAGACCACCACCACGGTCACCGGCATCGAGATGTTCCGCAAGCTGCTCGACGAGGGCCAGGCCGGTGAGAACGTCGGTCTGCTGCTCCGTGGCATCAAGCGCGAGGACGTCGAGCGCGGCCAGGTCATCATCAAGCCGGGTTCGGTCACGCCGCACACCGACTTCGAGGCCCAGTCCTACATCCTGTCGAAGGACGAGGGTGGCCGTCACACCCCCTTCTTCAACAACTACCGCCCGCAGTTCTACTTCCGTACCACGGACGTGACCGGCGTCGTGACCCTCCCCGAGGGCACCGAGATGGTCATGCCGGGCGACAACACCGCCATGACGGTCGCGCTGATCCAGCCGATCGCCATGGAGGAGGGCCTGAAGTTCGCCATCCGTGAGGGTGGCCGCACCGTCGGCGCCGGCCAGGTCACCAAGATCATCAAGTAATTGATGCTCTGACCTGCCTGCCTCGTACAGGCTGAGTCTGCCGAAGGGCCCCGCGCACCGCACGGTGCGCGGGGCCCTTCGACGTTTCACGGGCACCTCACCGGAGCGCGCCTCCTTTCACCGGCCGCTCATCGCAGACTGTTATGGTCGGGCCACAAACCAGCCCCGCCGTCGCGGAAAGTGGGACCAACGCATGTCTACGGCACCGCTGTTGTCGGTCGTGATGCCGATCTACAACGAGCAGGAGGCGCTCCCGCTGACCGTCGAGCGGCTGCGGCCGATCCTCGACGGGCTCGACGTGGCCTACGAGGTGGTCGGGGTCGACGACGGCAGCACCGACGCGACACCGGTGCTGATGCAGAAGATCCGCCAGGACTGGCCGGAGTTCCGCATCGTCCGCTTCGCCCGCAACTCCGGGCACCAGGCCGCCCTCACCGCCGGCATCCACCGCGCCTTCGGCGACTACGTCGTCTCCATCGACGCCGACCTGCAGGACCCGCCGGAGAAGATCCCCGAGATGCTGGAGCTCGCCCGCGAGCAGGGCCTCGACATCGTCTACGGCGTCCGCGGCGACCGCGGCACCGACACCTTCTTCAAGCGGCACACCGCCGGGGCCTACTACTGGCTGATGCGCAAGCTGGTCGGCAAGCGGATGCCCACCCAGGCCGGCGACTACCGGCTGCTCAGCCGGGCCGCGGTGAACGCGCTGAAGGCGATGCCCGAGCACCAGCCGGTCTACCGGCTGCTGGTGCCGTGGCTGGGCTTCCCCAGCGGCGAGGTGGTCTACGTACGCGAGGAGCGGGTCGCGGGCAGCACCCACTACCCGCTGTCCAAGATGGTCCGGCTGGCGCTGGACAGCGTCACCAACTTCTCGGCGTCCCCGCTGCGGCTGGCCACCTGGCTCGGGCTGTTCAGCTTCCTGGTCTGCATCGCGCTGGCGCTCTACACCACGGTCGCGTACGCGGTCGGCTCCACCGTGCCCGGCTGGTCCTCGCTCTTCATAGGGATGCTGTTCATCGGTGCCGTCCAGCTGGTCTGCGTCGGACTGCTCGGCGAGTACGTCGGCCGGATCTACTCGGCGGTCCAGGCACGGCCCGCCTACTTCGTCGGCTACGACTCGGCCGAGGAGCCGGAGCGGTACGGTACGGGCGAGTGAACGAGATCCTCTCCGCGAACCGCGACGGACACGACGGACACGACGAACACGGCGGACACGGCGGGCACGAGCACCGGGACGAGCCCGACGCAAAAACCGCCGGACCGCGATCGGTCCGGCGGCAGCTGCCGTCCTTCCTGGTCATCGGGGTGCTGAGCACCCTCTTCTACCTGGCGCTGTTCGTCGCCCTGCGCCCGGTCACCTCGTCGCAGGTGGCCAACCTGGTCGCGCTGGCCGTCAGCGCGGTGGCCAACACCGCGGCCAACCGCCGCTTCACCTTCGGCATCACCGGCTCGGACAGCGCGGTGCGCCACCAGCTCCAGGGCGCGGTCGCGTTCCTGATCGGGCTCGGCCTCAGCAGCGGTGCCCTGGCGCTGCTCGGCGTGGCGGTGCCGCACGCGTCCCGCGTGGTGGAGGTGACCGGGCTCGTGGTGGCGAACGGTCTCGCCACCGTGGCCCGGTTCGTCCTCCTCAAACTGTGGGTCTTCAGGAAGCGCTGACCGCGGCCGGCCGCTCCTCCGGGGCGGCCCCGGCCCGGCGGCCGGTGCTGGTCCACGCCCAGATCCCGAGCACCACGCAGCCGGCCGCGGCGGTCAGCAGCGCCGTGACCGAGCCCGCCGGCGGGTGCCAGGTGCCGGCCAGCGGGTTGAGCGGCGTGTAGTCCACGGCGGTGCCGATGCCGGCCTGCCAGCGGATCATGGTGTACCCCAGGAAGGCCAGCTGCAGCGGCAGCACCACCAGCGCGACCGTGCGGACCAGCGAGGCCGACCGGGCTCCTTCGAGGACGCCGCGCCGTCCGAGGACGAAGGCCGCGAGCAGCGGGACCCCGACGGCGACGGGCAGCAGGTACCGGCCCTGGCCGACGAAGCCGACCTTGTGCGCCGAGATCGCGTCCGAGAGCGTGATCACCGCGAACGGGGCCAGGAAGAACGCGAGCACCCGCCAGCGGTCGCTCCACGCGCCGAAGGCGAGCGCGGGCAGCACCAGGCAGCCGATGGCCAGGTACCAGAGGTAGTAGGCGGTGCCGGGCAGGTGCGTGTCGAGCCAGGACGGGACGCCGATCACTTCGGTGAAGTAGTCGGGCCAGCGCACGACCACCTCGTGCCGGATCGCCTTGGGCACCGTGATGCCGGGCGGCACCTGGACGGGCATCAGCTCCGAGGCCTTCATGACCACGGTCCACAGCGCCCCCGCGGCGCCGGTGGCGAACAGCGTGCCGGCCGCCCACCAGGCCGGTCGGAAGCGCAGCAGCTGCTTCAGCCGTTCCCGCTTGGCCGGGATCAGCATGATCCCGAGGACCGCCGCGCACCAGAGCGGACCGAGCGCGCGGACCGTCATGAGCACCGAGCCGGCGATCCCGATCTGCACCATGGCCGCGCGGCGCAGCGGCTGGTCCGGGTCCAGCATGGTCGGGATGAGGGCCGCGACCAGGGCCACGCCGGCCGCGATCTCGATGCCGTTGGGGTTGATCGAGCCCGCCAGGTGCGCGGTGATCGGGGTGACCGCGACCAGCAGCCCTGCCGCCGCGATCCGGTGCCTGGTCCAGGCGACGAGGCTGTGCGCGGCGCAGGCGAGCAGCGCCGAGACCAGGCCCGCGCTGATCAGCCGGGCCAGGGTGAGGCCCAGCCAGTTCGGCCAGAGGGCCATCGGCCAGCCGACGAGCGCGTAGTAGACGGGGTTGTACCGGCCGGCCCTGGTGGCCACCCGCTCGATCTGCTGGTCCGCACCGCCGGGCGCCTTGGCGCAGGCCGCCGACTTGGTGGGGTCGAACCACCAGCAGTTGTCCCGGACGATCGAGGCCGGCACGTGCTGGAAGGCGCCGATGCCGCCGCCGGCCGCCTCGGGCTTGGGCGCGAACTCGCCCCGGGCCACCCCGACCGCGCGGATGATGTGCTCCCGCTCGTCCGGGCTCGCGTCGTACGGCGAGGCGAGGGCCCAGCCCGCGCAGACCAGGAAGAACCCGATGAACGCGGTCCACCAGGTCCGCCGGAACAGCAGGCGGCCCGGACGGCTGGAGCTGTCGCCGGATCTGCTCGCGGCGGGCGAGGGAGGAGAGGTCACGGCGGGGGAGTATGAGGGCACGCGACCAAGATAACGGGTGGCCGAATTCGCCTGGCCCGGGCGGCTGTGTGGCCGCCGGGCGTTGCACTTACGATTCCCCCGTGACTCAACTGGAATCGCCCTCCGAAGTGTCCGGCTCCACCGTGAAGGGCCGGATCGCCGGACTCCTGGGCCATAGCGCGGTGCGGTTCCTGGCCGCCGGCGTCACCAGCACCACGGTCGACATGGGCCTGCTGTACCTCCTGCACGGGGTGCTCGACCTGCCGCTGGCGCCGTCCACCTTCGTCGCGGTGCTGGCCGGCTTCACCACGAACTTCCTGCTGAACCGGATCTGGGCCTTCGACAGCTCCTCGCCGGTCGGCAAGCAGACCGCCCGCTACCTGGTGATGGCTGGCGGCAACTGGGTCGGCACCGTGCTGCTGGTCGGCGGCCTCGTGAAGCTGGGCCTGTTCTACCTGCTGGCCCGCGCCGTCGCGCTGGTGCTGCTCTCGGTGGTGAACTACTTCGGCTACAAGTACTGGGTGTTCCGGGACAAGTGACCGCAAGCGCGAAGGCCCGGCCGGATTCCTCCGGCCGGGCCTTCGCGCGTCCTCGCGGGACCTCGGTCCTGTGGGGACCTCAGTTCTCCTGGGTGCGCAGGCTCTCGGTGAACGCCTTGCAGGTCTCGTACGTCGGCAGCAGGCCGGAGGAGATCGCCTCCGCCAGCGACGGCGCGGCCTCGTCCCGGGCCGACAGCAGCGGCTGCTCGGCCGGCCACTCGATGCCCAGGTCGGGGTCGAGCGGGTGGACCGAGTGCTCGCCGGTCGGGTTGTACGTCTCGGAGCAGAGGTACGACAGCGTGGCGTCGTCGGACAGCGCGCAGAAGCCGTGGCCGAGGCCCTCCGGGATGTAGACCGCGCGGCGCTCCACGTCGTCGAGCCGCACGCCCTCCCAGCGGCCGAAGGTCGGCGAGCCGACCCGCAGGTCCACGATGACGTCGAGGACGGCGCCGCGCACGCAGGTCACGTACTTGGCCTGGCCGGGCGGCACGTCGGCGAAGTGGATGCCGCGCACCACACCGCGCGAGGAGACCGACATGTTGGCCTGGGCCAGCCGCAGCGGGTGGCCGACGACCTCGGCCAGCCGGTCGAAGCGGTACCACTCGGTGAACATGCCGCGCGGGTCGCCGTGCAGCTGAGGGGTGATCTCGACCAGGCCCTCGATGCTCAGTTCACGGAACTTCACCGGGCGTTCTCCTCGTCCAGCAGGGCCAGCAGGTACTGTCCGTAACCGCTCTTCAGCAGCGGCTCGGCGAGCTCGCGCAGCTGCTCGGAGCCGATCAGGCCGGCCCGCCAGACGGCCTCCTCGATGCAGCCGATCTTGAAGCCCTGGCGCTCCTCGATGACCCGGACGAACTCCGAGGCCTGCACCATCGAGACGAAGGTGCCGGTGTCCAGCCAGGCGGTGCCGCGATCCAGGATCGTGACGTTCAGCTCACCCTTGCGCAGATAGGCGTCGTTGACCGCGGTGATCTCCAGCTCGCCGCGCGCGCTGGGCTTCAGGCCGCGGGCGATCTCCACGACCTGGTTGTCGTAGAAGTAGAGGCCGGGGACGGCGTACCGGGACTTGGGCTTCTCGGGCTTCTCCTCGATGGAGATCGCCTGGCCCTGCTCGTCGAACTCGACCACGCCGTACGCGGTCGGGTCGGCCACCGGGTAGGCGAAGACCCGGCCGCCGGGGGAGTCGGTGTGCTCGGCCAGCCGGGTCCCGAGGCCGCTGCCGTGGAAGATGTTGTCGCCGAGGATGAGGGCGACCGAGTCGTCGCCGATGAAGTCCGCGCCGAGGACGAAGGCCTGGGCGATGCCCTCGGGCTTCTCCTGGACGGCGTACTCCAGCTTGAGGCCGAGCTGCGAGCCGTCGCCCAGCAGGCGTTCGAACTGCTCGCGGTCGGCCGGGGTGGTGATGATCAGGATCTCGCTGATGCCCGCCATCACCAGGGTGGACAGCGGGTAGTAGATCATCGGCTTGTCGAAGACCGGGAGCAGCTGCTTCGAGACCGCTCGGGTCAGTGGCCACAGGCGCGAGCCGGTCCCGCCGGCCAGGAGGATTCCACGCATGCGAGCAGCTTAAGTGAGAGGCGGGCGGGCCCTGTCCTGGGCCGTTCGAGGGGGCCGATCGGCGACGGTAGACTACGCGCATTATGCGCATCCTCGTGACCGGCGGCGCCGGATTCATCGGTTCGGAGTTCGTCCGTCAGCTTCTCGGAGCGGATGAGAGCGCCCGGATCACCGTCTTTGACAAGCTCACCTACTCGGGCGTCCTGGAGAACCTGGCTCCGGTGGCCGACCACCAGGGCTACACCTTCGTCCAGGGCGACATCTGCGACGCGGACGCCGTCGACCAGGTCATGCCGGGCCACGACGTGGTGGTGCACTTCGCCGCCGAGTCGCACGTGGACCGGTCGATCGCCGGCGCGGGCCCGTTCGTGCTGACCAACGTCGTGGGCACCCAGGTCCTGCTGGACGCCGCCCGCAAGCACGGCGTCGGCCGCTTCGTGCACATCTCCACCGACGAGGTGTACGGCTCGATCAGCGAGGGCTCCTGGACCGAGACCTGGCCGCTGGTGCCGAACTCCCCGTACTCGGCCTCCAAGGCCTCCTCCGACCTGCTGGCGCTGGCCTACCACCGCACCCACGGCATGGACGTCGTGGTGACCCGCTGCTCCAACAACTACGGGCACTACCAGTTCCCGGAGAAGGTCATCCCGCTGTTCACCACCAACCTGATCGACGGCAAGAAGGTGCCGCTGTACGGGAACGGTGGCAACGTCCGCGACTGGCTGCACGTCTCGGACCACTGCCGGGGCATCGAGCTGGTCATGCGCGGCGGTCGCGCGGGTGAGGTCTACAACATCGGCGGCGGCACCGAGGCCACCAACAAGGAGCTGACCGGCCTGCTGCTGGAGGCCGCGGGCGCCGGCTGGGACAGCGTCGAGTACGTCGAGGACCGCAAGGGTCACGACCTGCGCTACTCGATCGACATCAGCAAGATCCGCGAGGAGCTCGGCTACGAGCCGCAGGTCCGCTTCGAGGACGGCCTCGCCGCGACCATCGCCTGGTACCGCGAGAACCGCGCCTGGTGGGAGCCCCTGAAGCAGAAGGCGGCCCTGGCGAAGTGACCGTGAACGCCACCGGCCGGGTGCGCTGGCTGGTCACCGGCGCGGCCGGGATGCTCGGGCAGGACCTGCTGTCGGTGCTGGCCGCCGACCCGACCGCCGAGATCACCGCGCTGCGCCGGGCGGACCTCGACATCACCGACGCCGCGGCCGTGCAGGCCGCCGTCGACGGCCACGACATCGTGGTCAACTGCGCCGCGTGGACGAACGTCGACGGTGCGGAGACCGAGGAGGAGGCCGCCACCGCCGTCAACGGCACCGGCGTGCGCCACCTGGCCGCGGCCTGCGCCAAGACCGGCGCCCGGCTGCTGCACGTCTCCACCGACTACGTCCTGCCGGGCGACGCCACCGAGCCCTGCCCGGAGGACGCCCCGACCACGCCGGTCAACGCGTACGGCCGCAGCAAGCTGGTGGGGGAGCGGGCCGTCGCCGAACTGCTCCCCGAGCACGGCTACGTCGTGCGCACCGCGTGGCTGTACGGCGAGCACGGCCCGAACTTCGTGGCCACCATGCTCAAGCTGGCCGCCCAGCGGGACACCCTGGACGTGGTCGACGACCAGCACGGCCAGCCGACCTGGTCGTACGCGCTCGCCGGCCGCCTGGTCGAGCTCGGCCGGGCCGCGCTCGCCGGGCAGGCCCCCGCCGGGGTCTACCACGGCACCGCGAGCGGCCGGACCACCTGGTTCGGACTGGCCCGCGAGACCTACGCGCTGAGCGGGCTCGACCCGGAGCGGATCCGCCCCACCACCTCGGAGGCGTTCGTCCGCCCGGCCGTCCGCCCCGCCTTCAGCGTGCTCGGCCACGACCGCTGGGCCGCCGCCGGACTGGCACCGCTGCCCGAGTGGCGGGCGATGCTGGCCGAGGCCCTGGAGCGTCCGGCCTTCCGGGCGCTGCGCATCGCGGCGGAGCGGTGAGCGGCGTGCTCGGCCGGCTGACGCGCGCGCTGCCACCGGGACTGCTGGCGGTCGGCGTCGGGACGGTCACCCTCGGGGTGGCCTCGTACGCGCACCTCGCGGTGGCCGGGCACGCGCTCGACCGCGACTCGCTCGCCGAGGTCTCCGTCCTGTGGACGATGGCGATGTCCTTCGCGCTCGGGCTGTTCTTCCCGGTCGAGCAGGAGCTGACCCGGGTGATCGCCGCCCGGGCCGCCCGGGGCGAGGGCGCGGCCCCGGTGCTGCGCAAGGCGGCCGTGCTGACCGGCGGGCTGCTGCTGGCGGTGCTCATCGGGCTGGGGGTGTTCTCCCGGCAGCTCGCGGACGTGTTCTTCCACGGCGACCGGAGCCTGGTCGTGGCGCTGGCCGCGGCCTTCGTCGGACCGGCCGCGTGCTACCTGACCCGCGGGGTGCTGGCCGGCCTCGGGCACTTCGGTGCGTACGGCCTCCAGCTCGGGCTGGACGGCGTCCTGCGGATCGTCTTCTCGATCGGCCTGCTGCTGGCGGGCGTGCACTCGGCGCTCGCGTACAGCCTGATCCTGGCCGTCTCCCCGGTGCTGGCCATGCTGGTGAGCCTGCCGAGGACGCTGCGGATCGCGCTGCCCGGGCCGGCCATCGGCTGGCGGGAGCTGTGCAGCGGCCTGGGCATGCTGACCGTCTCGTTCCTGCTGGCGCAGTTCGTCGCCAACGCCGCCGTGCTCAGCATCCAGGTGCTGGCGCCCTCGCAGGCCGTGCTGGTCGGCGCGTTCACCGGCGCGATGGTGCTCAGCCGGGTGCCGCTGTTCGTCTTCGGCGCGCTGCAGGCCTCCCTGATGTCGGGGCTGTCGACGGCCGTGGCCACCGGGGACCGGGCCGGTTTCCGTAAGCTCCTCACCAAGACCTGTGGCATGGTGGCCGCCCTCGGCGTCCTCGGCGGGGTGCCCGCCGTGGTCCTGGGGCCATGGGTGATTCACGTCGCGTTCAACGCGGACCGGCATGCTCTGGGCCCGGTGGACTTCCTCTGGCTCTCGGTGGGCACGCTCGCCTACCTGCTCGCCACGGTCGTCGGCCAGGCGGTCATCGCCCGCGGCCACCACCGCCGGCAGCTGCTCGGATGGGTGCTCGGCACCGTGACGCTGCTGCTGGTGACCTGCCTGCCGGGCGCTCCGGCGAGCCGGGTGGAGGCCGCGTACACCGTCGGTCCGCTGGTGGTGCTGGCGGTCATGTTGCTGGCGCTGCGCGGCGACGGTAGCGTGCGCGGCGCCGGTACGGGGTCTTCGCAGGCCGCCGTCTCCGCCGACACGGTCTCCGCGAGCTGATCACGATGTCGTCACCGCTCCCCCCGGCGACGCCCCGCGGTACCGGCGTCCCTAGCATGTGCTCCATTCACCCCTATGCCTCACCGACGCGTGAAAGGCGAGATCCATCGTGCAGCTGAGTGTGCTGACTTCGATCACCGGCGTGCTGGTGCTCGTGTGGATTCTGGAGCTGCTGCGCCGCCAGCAGCTCCGGGAGAAGTACGCGGCCCTCTGGCTGGCCATCGGCGTGGTGATCGCCCCGCTGGGCTTCTTCCCACGGCTGCTGGACTCGACCGCGCGGCGCCTCGGGGTGGCCTCCGGGGTCAGCCTCGTGCTGTTCGCCGGCTTCGTGCTGGTCCTGCTGGTCTGCGTGCACCTCAGCTGGGAGACCAGCCGGCTGGAGGCCGAGACCCGCACGTTGGCCGAGGATGTCGCGATGATGCGCGCCCACCTCGCCGAGCACCACGACTTCCCGATTGCCCGCTCGGGCAGCGACGTGAACGACCCCGAGGTGAAGGCATGATCGACGGCAAGCGGGTACTGATCATCCTTCCCGCCTGGAACGAGGCCGAGGGCCTGCCGAAGATCCTCCGCGAGATCCAGCAGAAGCTCCCCGGCGTCGACACCCTGGTCGTCGACGACGGCTCGACGGACAGCACCGCCGCCGTCGCCGCCGCCTACGGCTCCAAGGTCGCGCAGCTGCCGTACAACCTCGGTGTCGGCGGCGCGATGCGCTTCGGCTACCGCTACGCGCACCTGCACGACTACGACGTGGCGATCCAGTGCGACGCGGACGGCCAGCACGACCCGGCCTACGTGCCCGCGCTGCTCGAGAAGCTCCGCAGCGAGGCGGACCTGGTCATCGGCGCCCGCTTCGCCGGCGAGGGCTCGTACCGGGTGCGCGGCCCGCGCTCCTGGGCGATGAAGCTGCTCTCGGTGGTGCTGTCGCGGGTCGCCAAGACTCGGCTCACCGACACCACCTCGGGCTTCAAGGCCTGCAACAAGCCGATGATCGAGTTCTTCTCGCACTGGTACCCGGTCGAGTACCTGGGCGACACCATCGAGAGCATGGTCGGCGCCGCCCGCTGCGGCTTCGTCATCCGCCAGGTCCCGGTCGCGATGCGCGAGCGGACCACCGGCACGCCCTCGGCCTCCCCGATCAAGGCGACGATCTACCTGGCCCGGGCCGGCCTGGTGCTGCTGCTCGCCCTCATCCGCCGGATGCCGGCGAACGTGAAGGCCATCGAGCCCGCCACCCGCGCCGCCGCCCGCCGGCCCGAGCTCATTGGCAAGGTCTAGGTACCCGATGTCCCGTTTCGAGATCCTGATGCCGTACTACGGCGACGTCCGGCTGATGCAGGACGCCGTTCGCAGCGTGCTGGCCCAGGACGGTGACGACTGGCGCCTCACGGTCGTCGACGACGGCAAGGAGCCGGACGTCCCCGGCTGGTTCGAGTCCCTCGCGGACCCGCGGGTGCGGTACCTGCGCAACGAGACCAACCTGGGCGTCAGCGGCAACTTCAACCGCTGCGTCCAGCTCGCCGAGTACGACTACCTCGTGCTCATGGGCTGCGACGACCTGCTGCACCCCAACTACCTGAAGGTGGTCCGGGACGCGCTGGAGCGCTTCCCGGACGCGGGCATGGTCCAGCCCGGCGTGCTCGTCATCGGCGCCGACGGCAACCCGGTCGGCAGCCTCGCCGACACCGTCAAGCGCCGGCTGTACGCGCCGAAGGACCCGGGGCCGCTGCTGATGTCCGGCGAGCCGCTCGCGATGAGCCTGATGCGCGGCGACTGGCTGTACTTCCCGTCCGTGTGCTGGCGCACCAAGGACATCCAGGCGACCAGCTTCCGGGCGGACCTGGGCGTCATCCAGGACCTCGCGATCATCGTCGACCTGCTCCTCGCGGACGTCCCGCTGGCGGTCGTGCCCGAGGTGTGCTTCAGCTACCGGCGGCACGCGGTCAGCGAGTCCTCGGTCACCGCCTTCACGGGCAAGCGCTTCGAGGAAGCCCGGCGCTTCTTCCGCGAGACCGCCGACCGGCTGGACGCCCACGGCTGGCACCGGGCGGCCACCATCTCCCGCCGCTTCATCTCGTCCCGGCTGCACGCGCTCAGCATGATCCCCGCGGCCGGCCGCAAGGCGGGCCTGCGAGGCGTCGGGGCGATGCTGAGCCATGTGGCCGGCCGCCGGGCCTGATCCGTGAGATCCCTCCAGCAACCCCCTCCCAGTGCCCAGGAAGCGACCATGTCCCAATACGACGACGTCTGGCTGGTGATCCCCGCCTACAACGAAGGCCAGGTGATCGCCGATGTGGTGGAGAACGCCCGCAAGACGTTCCCGAACATCGTCGTGGTCGACGACGGGAGCACCGACGGCTCGGCCGAGCACATCCTGACCACCGGGGCCCACCTGGTGCGGCACCCGGTGAACCTGGGCCAGGGCGCCGCCCTGCAGACCGGGCTCTCCTACGCGCTGCAGCAGCCCGGCGCCCAGTACTTCGCCACCTTCGACGCCGACGGCCAGCACCAGACGGCCGACGTCGAGAAGATGGTCGCCGTGCTGCGCGGCGGGACCGCCGACGTGGTCCTGGGCTCCCGGTTCATCGAGCAGTCCGAGCAGGTCCCGATGATCAAGCGCGTGGTGCTCCGCACGGCGGCCGCGGTCAGCCCGACCGCCCGCAAGCTGAAGCTCACCGACTCGCACAACGGGCTGCGGGTGATCAACCGCCAGGCGGCCTCCCAGCTGCGCATCACCATGAACGGGATGGCCCACGCCTCGGAGATCGTCGGCCTGCTGGCGAAGTCCTCGCTGCGCGTCGTGGAGGTCCCCGTGGACATCCTCTACACCGACTACTCACGCGCCAAGGGCCAGTCCCTGATCAACGGCGTCAACATCCTCTTCGACATCTCGCTCCGGGAGCGTGGCCGGCGATGAAGTACTTCTGGATCCAACTGGTGCTGGTGCTGGGCGCCGGTACCGCGGCGCTCATCTTCATCCGGCGCTGGGACCGGACCAACACCAGGGCCTGGAAGCGCATCGCCTTCGTGCTGTTCGTACTCGCGAACATCTACGCGGTGCTGCGTCCGAGCGACGTCACCTGGGTGGCGAACCGGCTCGGCGTCGGCCGCGGCACCGACCTGGTGCTGTACCTGATGGTCCTGGCGCTGGCCTTCCTGGCGCTCAACACCTACCTGCGCTTCCGCTCCCTGGAGAGGAAGCTCACCGACATGGCCCGCACGGTCGCCATCACCGAGGGCGCGCGGCTCAACCAGGAGCGCTTCGACGAGAAGGTCTCCGGCTAGCTCCGGGCGGTCCCCCGAGGACCGTACGAACCGGGCCCGGTACGCAGTGCGCGTACCGGGCCCGGATCCGTTCGGGGGCGGGGAGGGTCAGGTCGAGACCTGCGACAGGGGCCGTACCGGCGGTGCGGCCGGCGGCTCCTCCTGCCGCGGCGGCTTGCGCAGGCCCAGGTCCTTCAGCTTCAGCGCGGGCTTCTCCACGGCGTACCAGGAGCAGACCGCCGCCGTGACCGAGAGCGCCACCGAGGCCGCCGTGTAGGTCCAGTAGCCGTGCTTGTTGACGCCCCAGAGCGCCAGGCACTGCTGGATCGGGAACGCGTAGATGTACACCCCGTACGAGAGGTCCACCTTGGTGCCGACCTTGGTCAGCGGGCCGGGCATCCGGCAGGCGAGCCAGACCAGCAGGTAGGCGAAGGCGGGCAGGCCGAACACGGTGAAGCCGCCGTAGTGGGCGCTGCCGAGGAACACGACGGCGGCCAGCACACCGGCCGGGTCGTTGATCGGCAGGCGGTTCTTGTACAGCTCCGCCAGCGCGCCGAGGCCGAACATGAAGGTCAGCGGTATGAACATGTCCAGGCTGATCGAGCCCAGGAAGGGCAGCTGCCAGCCGGTGAGGCCGGTCGGCGCGTACTCGGGGGCGCGCAGCAGGTGGAAGCCCGACGCCAGGTGGACCATGTACGCGTAGAGCCCCAGGACCATCAGGGTGACGGCCCAGCGTGCGCGCCGCAGCACCCCGACCGCGGCCAGCGAGACCACCAGCAGGTAGCAGAGGACCTCGTACGCCAGCGACCAGACCGAGCCGTTGAAGGCGGTGGGGTGCGGGACGTGGTCGAGCAGTCCGGAGATGCCCCACTGGTACACCCCGATCGACCAGTTGGCCTCCAGGTAGGCCAGCGGGCCCTCCGGGTGCGACCAGAAGCCCGCCATCCGGCCCTGGTGGTAGGCCACGACCGGGGCGACCACGAAGGCCGTCAGCAGCAGACAGGCCCAGAGGCCGGGCAGGATGCGGATGGCGCGGTTCCACAGGAAGCGCGCCGGGCTCAGCCGCATGCCGCTGCGCGTGATCAGCAGACCGGACAGCACGAAGAAGCCGCTCACCGCGATCGCACCGACGTTGGTCTGACCGCGGCTCTGCAGCAGCCCGAGGTCGGGCTTGCCCATCCCGAGCGGCATCGCGTGGGCGAAGATCACGGCGAGGGCCAGGACGAGCCGCAGGAGGCCGAACCCGTTCTTCCGTCCGAGGGCCTCCGTCAAGGGCGGGCAGGCCGTCAGAACCGACCTCTTGCGTGCGGTGCGAGACATGGGCAGGAGGCTCCGGGCCGGTAGTCGTGGAGGGCGGGAACTGCGCGGAGCTCACCCTATCCGCCCGGGTTCCGCCCCCACTGGGTCGGAAGAGGCCCCGTGAGGGCCCGGAGGCACGCCATGACACGCTCTTGGGGGTGCGATTACCATAAGTCGCGGCCCGGGCCCGGCATCGCCGCCGCCGGCAACGATGCATCCGCCGGACGCCCGCAGCACCTCCACGAGTTTCGGCCGACCTGCGCCGACCGGGCGCCCGGCCGCCGCCCGCTGAGCTCGCCCCCCATCCGGCGAGACGGTCCGACCCGCGGCACTGCGCCGCTTCACGGAAGCGAAGAGACATGACGGATTTGGCCCCGGACGTTGTCGGCGGCCGTGCCGGCGCGCCCGACGCGTCGACCACGGCGTCCTCCGACGGGTCACCGACCGGCCGGCCGGGCGACCGCTTCTCGCGGTGGACCGAGAAGCGCTGGGTCCTCCCGCTGGCGGAAGGCCTGGTCAGCGTCGGCGTCGCGCTCGGCTTCATGCTGCTGTGCACGCACATCAGCGTCAACCCGACCACCCGGATCGGCCAGGTCAGCGGCCTCGCCAAGATCCAGCAGTACGCGGCGCTCCTCGGCATCCCCGTCCTCGCGGTGCTGCTGCTGCTCGCCTACCGCGGGACGCTGCGCTACTACCAGGTCGCGCAGCGGCTGGCGTGCGCCGCGGTGGCGGGCCTGGGCACCGGCGTCGTGGCCGGCGGCGTCGTGGTCGCCCTGCACGGCACCCCCTGGGGCCTCGGCGGCCAGGAGGGCGACCCCGGCAACCTCATGGGCATGGCCAACGACATGATGCGCGGCCACGGCCTGCCCGGGGTGTACCCGCCGCTGTTCCCCGCCCTGCTCGCCCTCTGGGCCAAGCTCTTCCACCACGGCATCCCCGGCGTGGGCCACGCGCTCAAGGACCTGCAGCTGATCCTCAGCGCGCTGGTCGGGCCGATGGCCTACCTCTCCTGGCGGATGCTGCTGCGCCCGTTCTGGGCGATGGCGATCGCGGTGCCGGCGTCGATCGTGTTCCTCGACCCGATCCGTCCGTACAGCCACGGCTCCATGCTGGTGCTGCTGCCGCTGCTGGCGGCCTGCTTCCGGGAGATCCGCCGGTCCGGCGAGCTCTCGACCCGCTCGGCGGTGCTGCGCGGCCTCGGCTTCGGCGCCGCGTTCGGCGTGATGTTCCTCTGGTACTCGGGCTGGTACCTGTGGGCGGCGCCGGGCTCGTTCATCCTCGTCCTGATGCTCTTCCCGTGGCGCCGCGGCCGGACCGCCCTCAAGCGCGCGCTGGTCTTCCTCGCCACCATGCTGGTCACCGCCGGTGTGATCGGCGCCCCGCTGCTGTACCAGCTGGTCCGCCTCGGCGCCTCCACGATGGACCGGTACGCCTACATCAACACCTACATCGACCCGGCCTACGTCATGGGCTGGGCCTCGGACCGCTCCGGCACCCTGAGCTACCACAACTGGCCGGGTGAGGGCGACATCGCCGGGCAGACCGGCTTCGGTGTGCTCCTGCTGGTCGGCGTGGGCATCGGCGTCGGCGTGGGCCTGCGCAGCATGGTGGTCCGCACCGCGGGCTTCGTCCTCGCCGGCGCCTGGCTGATGCGCTTCTGGTTCGCCTCGCACATGGAGCACAACCAGGCCGTCCAGCTGTACCCGCGGACGACCTGGATCATCTTCTACTGCCTGATCATCCTGGCCGTCATGGGCGTGATGCTGACGTACGAGCGCGGCTTCGGCTGGATCCGCGGCACGCTGCGCGAGGTGGCCCCGGCCCGGGCCGCGCGGATCTCGCCGCGGGTGATGTCGCAGCTGGCCGCCGGCCTCGTGTGCGCGCTCGCCCTGTTCGCGACCATGGGCGGCTCCTGGTCGGCCAACCGCTTCATGCCGTCCACCAACCCGGGCGTCGAGGACATGGGCCTGGACGCGCTCCGCGCCCACCTGCAGCAGCTCGACGACGGGCAGTGCCCCAAGTACTCGCCCTACAAGGGCAAGCAGGCCTGCAACCCGATCAACATGGACCTGAGCGAGTACACCTTCGTTCCGGACCAGCCGAGGCTCTGGTGCGCCAACACCACGGCGACGGACGTGGACGTCACCTGCGGACGTCCGCCCAAGAACTGACACGACCCACCATCGGGTGACCGTCGGGGCCGGTGAGGATCACCTCACCGGCCCCGATTGGCATCCGGGCTGCTCCATGTGGCAGTATGTCCAAGTTGCTCGGTTGAGTGCCGATGCTGCGCGCCTCCCGCCGGGAGGACTGGAAGCGAGTCCCACCTACTCGTCGTTCCCGTGATGGCCGTCAAGCGTGAGTTCTACGCCACGGCAGCTGCGGGGCGAAAGTACGGGAATCTTCCGGGAAGCGTGTGCGGGGCCTCAATCCGGCACCCCCCACCCCAGAAGTTCTAAACCGACGAGTTATTTCGCCGGTTTTTTACAAGCGCGAGTGCGACACGCCCGAGCGCGGGGGTCGGAGGGAAGTCGAGAAGCAATTAGACAGAAGGACTACTGAGTAGCCATGGCGGGACAGAAGATCCGCATCCGGCTCAAGGCCTACGACCACGAGGTCATCGACTCCTCGGCGAAGAAGATCGTCGAGACGGTGATCCGTACTGGTGCGCAGGTCGCAGGCCCGGTGCCGCTGCCCACTGAGAAGAACGTGTACTGCGTCATCCGCTCGCCGCACAAGTACAAGGACTCGCGCGAGCACTTCGAGATGCGCACTCACAAGCGTCTGATCGACATCCTCGACCCCACGCCGAAGACGGTTGACTCGCTGATGCGTCTCGACCTGCCGGCTGGCGTCGACATCGAGATCAAGCTCTGAGAGGCGCACCGAAGATGGCTAAGCAGATTAAGGGCATCCTGGGCGAGAAGCTCGGCATGACCCAGGTCTGGGACGAGAACAACCGGGTTGTCCCGGTGACCGTCGTCAAGGCTGGGCCCAATGTCGTGACCCAGGTCCACACCGCCGACAGCCCGGCCGGCTACGACGCCGTCCAGATCGGCTTCGGCGAGATCGACCCCCGCAAGGTGAACAAGCCCCTCGCGGGCCACTTCGCCAAGGCCGGTGTCACCCCCCGCCGCCACCTGGTCGAGCTCCGTACCACGGACGCCTCCGAGTACACCCTCGGCCAGGAGATCACCGCGGAGCTGTTCGAGGCGGGTGTCAAGGTCGACGTGACCGGCACCTCCAAGGGCAAGGGCTTCGCCGGTGTCATGAAGCGCCACAACTTCCGGGGCCTCGGCGCCGGTCACGGTGTGCAGCGCAAGCACCGCTCGCCCGGCTCGATCGGTGGCTGCGCCACCCCGGGTCGCGTGTTCAAGGGCGTGAGGATGGCCGGCCGGATGGGCCACGAGCGTGTGACCACCCAGAACCTGACCATCCATGCCGTTGACGCGGAGAAGGGGCTGCTCCTGATCAAGGGCGCAATCCCGGGCCCGAACGGCGGCCTCGTCCTCGTCCGCACCGCGGCGAAGGGGCTGTGAGGATATGAGCACCATTGACATCCTGTCGCCCTCGGGCGACAAGACCGGCAGCCTCGAGCTGCCGGCCGAGATCTTCGACGCGAAGGTCAGCGTTCCGCTGATGCACCAGGTCGTCGTGGCGCAGCTCGCTGCGGCCCGTCAGGGCACCCACAAGACCAAGACTCGTGGCGAGGTCCGCGGTGGCGGCAAGAAGCCGTACCGCCAGAAGGGCACCGGCCGCGCCCGTCAGGGCTCGACCCGTGCGCCGCAGTTCGCCGGCGGTGGCGTCGTGCACGGTCCCGTGCCGCGTGACTACTCGCAGCGGACCCCGAAGAAGATGATCGCCGCCGCCCTGCGCGGTGCGCTCACCGACCGGGCCCGCCACAACCGCATTCACGTCGTCACCGACGTGACCGCGACCGAGGCGCCGTCGACCAAGGCCGCCAAGGGTCTGTTCGGCAAGATCACCGAGCGCAAGAACATCCTCCTCGTCGTCGAGCGTGCCGACGAGCTGGGTCTGAAGAGCGCCCGCAACCTGCCGCACGTGCACATCCTGGACGCCGGTCAGCTGAACACCTACGACGTGCTCGTCTCCGACGATGTGGTCTTCACCCAGGCCGCCTTCGAGCGTTTCGTGGCCGGTCCGGCCGCGTCCGCCAAGGCCGTGGCTGCTGAGGGCGAGCTCGAAGGGAGCGCCGCCTGATGGCTGCAGAGATCACGAGCAAGACGTTCACGGACCCCCGTGACGTCCTGGTGAAGCCGGTCATCTCCGAGAAGAGCTACAGCCTTCTCGACGAGAACAAGTACACGTTCATCGTGTCGCCGGGCGCCAACAAGACCCAGATCAAGCAGGCCGTCGAGGCGGTCTTCTCGGTCAAGGTCGAGGCTGTCAACACGATCAACCGTCAGGGCAAGCGCAAGCGCTCCAAGACGGGCTTTGGCAAGCGCAAGGACACCAAGCGCGCCATCGTGACGCTGGCCGAGGGCAACCGCATCGACATCTTCGGTGGTCCGGTCTCCTAACGGAGATCGTGATCGTCGATAAGGACGAGGACGAGAGAGCCAAATGGGCATCCGCAAGTACAAGCCGACTACGCCGGGCCGTCGTGGCTCCAGCGTGGCCGACTTCGTAGAGATCACGCGGTCCACGCCGGAGAAGTCGCTGGTTCGCCCCCTGCACAGCAAGGGCGGCCGTAACAACGCCGGTCGGATCACCGCTCGCCACCAGGGTGGCGGCCACAAGCGCGCCTACCGCGTGATCGACTTCCGTCGTCACGACAAGGACGGCGTGCCGGCCAAGGTCGCTCACATCGAGTACGACCCGAACCGCACCGCGCGCATCGCGCTCCTGCACTACCTGGACGGCGAGAAGCGCTACATCATCGCGCCGCGCGGCATCGCGCAGGGTGACCGGATCGAGAACGGCGCTGGCGCCGACATCAAGCCGGGCAACAACCTGCCGCTGCGCAACATCCCGGTCGGTACCACCATCCACGCGGTGGAGCTGCGTCCCGGTGGCGGTGCCAAGCTGGCCCGCTCCGCCGGGTCCGGCATCCAGCTGCTGGCGCGTGAGGGCAAGATGGCGCACCTGCGCATGCCCTCCGGTGAGATCCGCCTGGTCGACGCGCGCTGCCGCGCGACCGTCGGCGAGGTCGGCAACGCCGAGCAGTCGAACATCAACTGGGGCAAGGCCGGCCGTATGCGCTGGAAGGGCGTCCGCCCGACCGTGCGTGGTGTCGCCATGAACCCGATCGACCACCCGCACGGTGGTGGTGAGGGTAAGACCTCTGGTGGCCGCCACCCGGTCTCGCCGTGGGGCCAGAAGGAGGGTCGTACCCGTCGCCCGAAGAAGGCGTCGGACGCTCTCATCGTGCGCCGCCGCAAGACCAACAAGAAGCGCTAGGAGCAGGTCAGATGCCGCGCAGTCTCAAGAAGGGCCCCTTCATCGACGGCCACCTTCTCAAGAAGGTGGACGCGCAGAATGAGGCGGGTACCCAGAACGTCATCAAGACCTGGTCCCGTCGCTCCGTGATCTTCCCGGCCATGCTCGGCCACACGATCGCGGTGCACGATGGCCGTAAGCACGTCCCGGTGTTCGTCACCGAGTCGATGGTCGGCCACAAGCTCGGCGAGTTCGCGCCGACGCGCACGTTCCGCGGTCACGTCAAGGACGACCGCAAGTCGAAGCGTCGCTAGTCGCCAGCGAGATTACCGACTCAATGACTTACACCAGCAAGGGGACAACCATGGAAGCCAGGGCCCAGGCGCGGTACATCCGCGTCACGCCCATGAAGGCCCGCCGCGTGGTGGACCTCATCCGTGGCCTGAACGCCACGGAGGCCCAGGCGGTCCTGCGTTTCGCTCCGCAGGCCGCCACCGTGCCGGTCGGCAAGGTGCTCGACAGCGCCATTGCCAACGCCGTGCACAACTACAACCACAACAACGTGGACGACCTCGTCATCAGCGAGGCGTACGTTGACGAGGGTCCGACCCTGAAGCGGTTCCGTCCGCGCGCCCAGGGCCGTGCCTACCGGATCCGCAAGCGGACCAGCCACATCACCGTGGTCGTCAGCAGCAAGGAAGGGACCCGGTAATGGGCCAGAAGGTTAACCCGCACGGGTTCCGCCTCGGCATCAGCACGGACTTCAAGTCCCGCTGGTACGCCGACAAGCTGTACAAGGACTACGTCAAGGAAGACGTTGCCATTCGTCGCATGATGACGAAGGGCATGGAGCGCGCCGGCATCTCCAAGGTCGAGATCGAGCGCACCCGCGACCGCGTCCGCGTCGACATCCACACCGCTCGCCCCGGCATCGTCATCGGTCGCCGTGGCACCGAGGCCGACCGCATCCGCGGCGACCTCGAGAAGCTGACCGGCAAGCAGGTCCAGCTGAACATCCTCGAGGTCAAGAACCCCGAGCTGGACGCCCAGCTCGTGGCTCAGGGCGTCGCGGAGCAGCTGTCCTCCCGCGTGTCGTTCCGCCGTGCCATGCGCAAGTCGATGCAGGGCACCATGAAGTCCGGCGCCAAGGGCATCAAGGTCCAGTGCTCCGGTCGTCTCGGCGGCGCCGAGATGAGCCGTTCGGAGTTCTACCGCGAGGGCCGTGTGCCGCTGCACACCCTGCGCGCGAACGTCGACTACGGCTTCTTCGAGGCCAAGACGACCTTCGGCCGCATCGGTGTGAAGGTCTGGATCTACAAGGGCGACGTCAAGAACATCGCCGAGGTCCGCGCTGAGAACGCCGCTGCCCGCTCGGGCAACCGCCCGGCCCGTCCCGAGGGTGGTCGTCCCGCCCGCGGTGGCGAGCGCCGTGGTGGCGAGCGCGGTGGCCGTGGCCGTCGCCCCGCCGCTTCCGAGGCCCCCGCGGCCCCGGTCGCCGAGGCTCCGGCTGCCGAGAACACCGGAACGGAGGCCTGACCCCAATGCTGATCCCCCGTCGGGTCAAGCACCGCAAGCAGCACCACCCGAAGCGCCGTGGCGCTGCCAAGGGTGGCACCGAGCTCGCCTTCGGCGAGTACGGCATCCAGGCCGTCACCCCGGCCTACGTGACGAACCGGCAGATCGAGTCCGCTCGTATCGCCGTCACCCGTCACATCAAGCGTGGCGGCAAGGTCTGGATCAACATCTACCCGGACCGTCCGCTCACCAAGAAGCCGGCCGAGACCCGCATGGGTTCCGGTAAGGGTTCGCCCGAGTGGTGGATCGCGAACGTGCACCCGGGTCGGGTCATGTTCGAGCTGTCGTACCCCAACGAGAAGGTGGCTCGTGAGGCGCTGACCCGCGCTGCTCACAAGCTCCCGATGAAGTGCCGGATCATCCGGCGCGAGGCAGGTGAGAGCTGATGTCGGCCGGCACCAAGGCTGCTGACCTCCGCGAGCTGGACAACGAGGGTCTCGTTGCCAAGCTCCGTGAGGCCAAGGAGGAGCTGTTCAACCTCCGCTTCCAGGCGGCGACCGGGCAGCTCGACAACCACGGACGGCTCAAGCTCGTCCGTAAGGACATCGCGCGGATCTACACCCTGATGCGCGAGCGCGAGCTGGGCATCGAGACGGTGGAGAGCGCCTGATGACTGAGAACACCAACGAGACGCGCGGTTTCCGCAAGACCCGTGAGGGTCTCGTCGTCAGCGACAAGATGGACAAGACCGTCGTCGTCGCCGTCGAGGACCGCGTCAAGCACGCTCTGTACGGCAAGGTCATCCGCCGTACGAACAAGCTGAAGGCGCACGACGAGGCGAACGCCTGCGGCATCGGCGACCGGGTCCTCCTGGCGGAGACCCGCCCGCTGTCCGCGACGAAGCGCTGGCGCGTCGTCGAGATCCTCGAGAAGGCCAAGTAACGAAGTTGATGCGGTACGGCCGTATGTGCACCAGGCCCCTCGTGGGCGCTGGTGTGAGCAGCGGCCGGCCCGTCAGCTCTCGTTGACGATCAGGAGAAAGCTGTGATCCAGCAGGAGTCGCGACTGCGTGTCGCCGACAACACGGGCGCGAAGGAAATCCTTTGCATCCGCGTTCTCGGTGGTTCCGGTCGCCGCTACGCCGGCATCGGGGACGTCATCGTCGCGACCGTCAAGGACGCGATCCCCGGCGGTTCGGTGAAGAAGGGTGACGTCGTCAAGTGCGTCGTCGTCCGTACCGTGAAGTCGCGTCGTCGTCCGGATGGCTCGTACATCCGTTTCGACGAGAACGCCGCGGTCGTTCTGAAGAACACCGATGGTGACCCCCGTGGTACCCGCATCTTCGGCCCGGTGGGCCGCGAGCTGCGTGACAAGAAGTTCATGAAGATCATCTCGCTTGCGCCGGAGGTGCTCTAACTCATGGCGAACAGCATGAAGATCAAGAAGGGTGACCTGGTTCAGGTCATCACCGGCAAGGACCGCGGCAAGCAGGGCAAGGTCATCCAGGCCATGCCCGCCGAGAACAAGGTCCTGGTCGAGGGTGTGAACCGGGTCAAGAAGCACACCAAGCCGGGCCCGGGCACTCAGGGTGGCATCGTCACCGTCGAGGCCCCGGTGCACGTCTCCAACGTCCAGCTGGTCGTGGAGAAGGACGGCAAGAAGGTCGTCACCCGCGTTGGCTACCGCTTCGATGACGAGGGCAACAAGATCCGCGTTGCCAAGCGAACCGGTGAGGACATCTGATGTCTGAGACGACTGTTGAGAAGGTGACCCCCCGTCTCAAGGAGCGTTACAACTCCGAGATCAAGGGTCAGCTGCAGGAGCAGTTCTCGTACGAGAACGTCATGCTGACGCCCGGCCTGGTCAAGGTCGTCGTCAACATGGGTGTCGGCGAGGCCGCCCGTGACAGCAAGCTGATCGAGGGCGCGATCCGCGACCTGACCGCGATCACCGGTCAGAAGCCGGCCGTGACCAAGGCTCGCAAGTCCATCGCGCAGTTCAAGCTGCGCGAGGGCCAGCCGATCGGCACGCACGTCACCCTCCGTGGTGACCGCATGTGGGAGTTCCTGGACCGTCTGGTTTCGCTGGCCCTGCCGCGAATCCGCGACTTCCGCGGCCTCTCCCCGAAGCAGTTCGACGGCCGTGGCAACTACACCTTCGGTCTGACCGAGCAGGTTATGTTCCACGAGATCGACCAGGACAAGGTCGACCGTCAGCGCGGTATGGACATCACCGTCGTGACCACCGCTCAGACCGACGACGAGGGCCGGGCGCTCCTGCGTGCTCTGGGCTTCCCGTTCAAGGAGGCGTGAGCCAATGGCGAAGAAGTCCCTCATCGCGAAGTCCGAGCGCAAGCCGAAGTTCGGCGTCCGGGCCTACACCCGGTGCCAGCGCTGCGGCCGTCCGCACTCGGTGTACCGCAAGTTCGGCCTGTGCCGTGTCTGCCTCCGTGAGATGGCGCACCGCGGCGAGCTGCCGGGCGTGACCAAGAGCTCCTGGTAATCCAGGCGCTTTAGGCACCCAGCGAAGCAGAGGTGCCCGATCCCACACCGGCCCGTTTTGGGCCTGCCGTACGGATTCCCGTAAGGTAGTGGGGTCGGGCCCCCTGCCACGGCTTCCCCATGGATGTTCGTGGCCCTTTACGGAGGGCTCGCACCCAGTCTTACGACGTCGCAGGTCCCCTGCGCTTGTGCCCCTACCGCACTCGGAAGAGTGCGGGAGGGGGACCTGGCGCGGAGAAACCGCGGCGAGAGAGGCCTGAGGCCATCATGACCATGACCGACCCCATCGCAGACATGCTCACGCGTCTGCGTAACGCGAACTCGGCGTACCACGACACCGTGGCGATGCCGGCCAGCAAGATCAAGGCGCACGTCGCCGAGATCCTGCAGCAGGAGGGGTACATCTCCTCCTACAAGGTTGAGGAGCCCGTCGAGGGCGAGGTCGGCAAGAAGCTGACCATCGAGCTCAAGTTCGGCCCCAACCGTGAGCGCTCCATCGCCGGCATCAAGCGCATCAGCAAGCCGGGTCTGCGCGTTTACGCAAAGTCCACCAACCTGCCGAAGGTTCTCGGCGGCCTGGGCGTGGCGATCATCTCCACGTCCTCCGGCCTCCTGACCGACAAGCAGGCCGCCAAGAAGGGCGTAGGCGGAGAAGTCCTCGCCTACGTCTGGTAATTCGGGAAACGGAGGTACAGCAATGTCGCGCATTGGACGGCTGCCCATCCAGGTCCCCGCTGGCGTGGACGTCACCATCGATGGCCAGGCGGTCTCGGTGAAGGGCCCGAAGGGCTCCCTCACCCACGTCGTCGCCGCGCCGATCGAGATCGGTAAGGGCGAGGACGGCACGCTGCTCGTCACCCGCCCCAACGACGAGCGTCTGTCGAAGGCCCTGCACGGCCTTTCCCGCACGCTGGTGGCGAACATGATCACCGGCGTGACCGCGGGCTACCGCAAGTCGCTGGAGATCAGCGGTGTCGGCTACCGAGTTCTGGCGAAGGGCTCCGACATGGAGTTCCAGCTGGGCTACAGCCACCCGATCCTCGTCGAGGCGCCCGAGGGCATCTCCTTCGTCGTCGAGTCGGCCACCAAGTTCCACGTGGACGGCATCGACAAGCAGAAGGTCGGCGAGGTCGCCGCGAAGATCCGCAAGCTGCGCAAGCCCGACCCGTACAAGGCCAAGGGTGTCAAGTACGCGGGCGAGGTCATCCGCCGCAAGGTCGGAAAGAGTGGTAAGTAAGCGATGAGTGTCTCTGTCAAGATCGGCAAGGGCAACGCCTACAAGAGCGCCGCTCGCAAGCGCCGCGCGATCCGCGTTCGCAAGCGCGTCGTCGGCACCGAGGTGCGTCCGCGTCTCGTCGTGACGCGCTCGAACCGTCACATGGTCGCCCAGGTCATCGACGACGCCAAGGGTCACACCCTGGCGTCGGCGTCCACCCTCGACGTGTCCATCAAGGGCGCCGAGGGCGACAAGACCGAGCTGGCCAAGAAGGTCGGGAGCCTGGTCGCCGAGCGCGCCAAGGCCGCCGGCATCGAGTCGGTCGTCTTCGACCGCGCGGGCAACCGGTACGCCGGCCGCATCGCCGCCCTGGCGGACGCGGCCCGCGAGGCCGGGCTCGACTTCTAAGCCGCTCGTCGACTCTGTCGGCGGACGTAATCGAGAGAGGTAATTCCAATGGCTGGACCCCAGCGCCGCGGTAGCGGCGCCGGCGGCGGCACCGGTGGCGAGCGGCGTGACCGTAAGCGTGACGACCGGGGCAACGCCCCCGCCGTCGAGAAGACCGCTTACGTCGAGCGCGTCGTCGCGATCAACCGTGTCGCCAAGGTTGTCAAGGGTGGTCGTCGTTTCTCCTTCACCGCGCTGGTCGTGGTGGGCGATGGCGATGGCACCGTGGGTGTTGGTTACGGGAAGGCGAAGGAGGTTCCGGCCGCCATCGCCAAGGGTGTTGAGGAGGCCAAGAAGAACTTCTTCAAGGTCCCCCGTATCCAGGGCACCATCCCGCACCCCATCCAGGGTGAGAAGGCCGCCGGCGTCGTGCTCCTGAAGCCCGCCGCCCCCGGTACCGGTGTTATCGCCGGTGGTCCGGTGCGCGCCGTCCTGGAGTGCGCCGGCATCCACGACATCCTGTCGAAGTCGCTCGGCTCGGACAACGCGATCAACATCGTGCACGCCACCGTGGCTGCTCTGAAGGGCCTCGTGCGCCCCGAGGAGATCGCCGCTCGTCGTGGCCTGCCGCTGGAGGACGTGGCCCCCGCTGCTCTGCTGCGGGCGCGTGCTGCTGGGGTGAGCGCCTGATGGCTCGCCTGAAGATCACGCAGACCAAGTCGTACATCGGCAGCAAGCAGAACCACCGTGACACCCTGCGTTCGCTTGGTCTCAAGCGCATGCACGACGTCGTGGTGAAGGAGGACCGTCCCGAGATCCGCGGGATGGCCCACACGGTCCGTCACCTGGTGACGGTTGAGGAGGTGGACTGATCATGGGCGAGAACCCGATCAAGATCCACAACCTGCGTCCCGCCCCTGGTGCCAAGACCGACAAGATCCGTGTCGGTCGTGGTGAGGGCTCCAAGGGTAAGACCGCTGGTCGTGGTACCAAGGGCACCAAGGCCCGCTACCAGGTTCCGCAGCGCTTCGAGGGTGGCCAGATGCCCCTCCACATGCGCCTGCCGAAGCTGAAGGGCTTCAAGAACCCCTTCAAGATCACCTTCCAGGTGGTCAACCTCGACAAGCTGGCCGAGCTCTACCCGCAGGGTGGAGAGGTCACCGTCGAGGGTCTCGTCGAGAAGGGCGCGGTTCGCAAGAACTCGCTCGTCAAGGTGCTCGGCACCGGCGAGATCTCGGTTGCCCTGCAGGTCTCGGTGGACGCCGTCTCCGGCACCGCCGCCGAGAAGATCAAGGCCGCCGGCGGTACGGTCAACGAGCTCATCTGAGCCCGCTGACACTCCGGCTTCGAGCCCCGCACCTCCTTCGGGAGGTGCGGGGCTCGTGCCGTTCCCGGGCCGTGCGGGACCGTTCGGTTCCGGACGGCCGGGTGCTCGTTCTTTTGTGTGGCAAACCCGGGCATCCCGTACCCCGTGAGTGGGGGAGGGGCCGTACGCGCTTCTTCCGAGTGGCCGCGCACTGTTAGAGTCCGTGGAGTTCCCTTGTAGGCTGCGCGTAGGCTCGCCTGTGCCGTCTGTACGGGAGCCCGAACCGCAAACTCCCCATTCAGGACCGACCCTCCCGCCGACGACGTGCGGGAGGCGCAGGAGGCACCGTGCTCAGTGCGTTCGCGCGGGCGTTCCAGACGCCCGACCTGCGCAAGAAGCTGCTGTTCACGCTGGGCATCATGGTGCTGTTCCGGCTGGGCTCGCACATTCCGATCCCCGGCGTGAGCTTCACGGCCGTGAACGAGTGTGTGAAGGCGACAAAGAACAACGGCCTCTTCGGGCTCGTCAACCTGTTCAGCGGTGGCGCGCTCCTCCAATTGACGATCTTCGCGCTCGGCATCATGCCGTACATCACGGCGAGCATCATCCTCCAGCTCCTCACCGTCGTGATCCCGCGACTGGAGATGCTGAAGAAGGAGGGCCAGGCCGGCCAGGCGAAGATCACCCAGTACACCCGCTACCTGACCATCGCGCTCGCCGTGCTCCAGGGCACCGGCATCGTCGCGACGGCCTCCAGTGGCGCGCTGTTCTCGGGCTGCCCGGTGGCCAACCAGATCGTCCCGGACACCGGAGTGTTCCGGATCGCGGTCATGGTCCTCACGATGACGGCCGGCACCACGGTCATCATGTGGCTGGGTGAGCTGATCACCGACCGCGGCATCGGCAACGGCATGTCGCTGCTGATCTTCACCTCGATCGCGGCGCAGTTCCCGACCTCGATGTGGGCGATCAAGACCGGCGGCACCATCGGCGGCGGCTGGGTCGAGTTCCTCTCCGTGGTCGCGGTCGGCATCATCGTCGTGATGCTGGTCATCTTCGTCGAGCAGGCCCAGCGCCGGATCCCGGTCCAGTACGCGAAGCGGATGATCGGCCGCCGGGCGTTCGGCGGCACCTCGACCTACATCCCGCTCAAGGTGAACCAGGCCGGTGTCATCCCGGTCATCTTCGCCTCGTCGCTGCTCTACATTCCCGCCCTGGTGGTCCAGCTGACCAACAGCCAGGCGGGCTGGGCCACGTGGATCCGGACGAACTTCGTCAAGGGTGACCACCCGATCTACATGGCGACCTACTTCCTGCTGATCGTCTTCTTCGCCTTCTTCTACGTCGCGATCTCCTTCAACCCCGAAGAAGTTGCCGACAATATGAAGAAGTATGGTGGGTTCATCCCGGGCATCCGGGCCGGCCGGCCGACGGCCGAGTACCTGAACTACGTGCTGACCCGAATCACGTGGCCGGGTTCGCTCTACCTGGGCCTGATCGCGTTGATCCCGATGATCGCCCTGGTCGCCTTCGGACAGCAGACCGCTTTCCCGTTCGGCGGCACCAGTGTGCTCATCGTCGTCGGCGTCGGACTCGAAACTGTGAAGCAGATCGAGAGCCAGCTCCAGCAGCGCAATTACGAAGGGTTCCTCCGCTGATGCGTATCGTCCTCGTTGGTCCTCCCGGGGCCGGGAAGGGTACTCAGGCGCACCTGCTCGCCAAGACCCTGTCCATTCCCCACATCTCCACCGGAGACCTGTTCCGCGCCAACATCGGTCAGGGCACCCCGCTGGGGCTCGAGGCCAAGAGCTACATGGACGCGGGCCGTCTGGTACCGGACGAGGTCACCATCGGGATGGCCAAGGACCGCATGCTCCAGGAGGACGCCGTGAACGGCTTCCTGCTGGACGGCTTCCCCCGCAACCTCGGCCAGGCCGAGGCGCTCGACGAGTTCCTCGCCGAGCAGGGCATCAAGCTGGACGGCGTGCTGGACCTGGAGGTCCCGGAGGACGAGGTCGTCAAGCGGATCGCGGGCCGTCGCCTGTGCCGCAACGACGGTGGCCACGTCTTCCACGTGGACTACAACCCGCCGAAGGCCGAGGGCGTCTGCGACGAGTGCGGCGGCGAGCTGTACCAGCGCTCGGACGACACCGAGGACAAGGTGCGCACGCGCCTGGAGGTCTACCACACCGAGACCGAGCCGATCATCGGTTACTACAAGGAGCAGGGTCTCCTGGTGACCATCCCGGCCCTCGGCAAGGTGGACGAGGTCACCGCCCGCGCGATCGAGGCGCTGAAGCAGGACAGCTGAGTCTCTCGGCGAACGTACGACGGTACGGCCGGGTCGCCCGCCCAGCGGGTGGCCCGGCCGTTTCGGCGTCGTACGGTGGTAGGGCAGTGGTAATCCGGACTTGGAAGGCGTGACCAGATGGTGGAGATCAAGACCCCCGAGCAGATCGCGAAGATGCGAGCGGCCGGGCTGGTCGTCGCCGAGGCCCTGAAGGCCTGCCGCGAGGCGGTCGCTCCGGGGGTGACCACCCAGGACCTCAACGACATCGCGGACAAGGTCATCACCGACCACGGCGCCACCTCGAACTTCCGCGCCAACCACGGCGGTCTCTGGTTCCCCGGCGTGATCTGCGCCTCGGTGAACAACGAGGTCGTGCACGGTATCCCGGGCGAGCGGGTGCTGCAGGAGGGCGACCTCATCTCGATCGACTGCGGCGCCATCCTGGACGGCTGGCACGGCGACGCGGCGATCAGCGTGGCGGTCGGCGAGGTCCGCCCCGAGGTCGAGATGCTGAGCCGGGTCACCGAGGGCTCGATGTGGGCCGGCATCGCCCAGATGAAGAAGAACAACCGCCTGGTCGACGTCTCCAAGGCGATCGAGGGCTTCATCCGCCGCCAGCCGCTGCCGCCGAAGGGCAAGTGGGGCATCACCGAGGGCTACGGCGGCCACGGCATCGGCACCGCGATGCACATGGAGCCCCACGTGCTGAACTACGTCGAGCGCGGCCGCGGCAAGGGCCCCAAGCTGGTCCCCGGCACCGTGCTGGCGATCGAGCCGATGGTCTCGCTGGGCACCCCGCACACGACCGTCCTGGACGACGAGTGGACGGTCGTCACCAACGACGGCACCTGGGCCTCGCACTGGGAGCACTCGGTGGCCGTGACCGAGCAGGGCCCGCTGGTCCTGACCGCCTTCGACGGCGGCCGGGCCGAACTGGCCAAGCTGGGCATCACCGCAGCTCCGGACCCGCTCGCGTAGTCGTCGCGGCGCCCGAGCGCCGCTGCTGACAAGGCATCAGAGCCCTGGAGGTTTGGACCTCCAGGGCTTTTGTCCTATTTTTATCGGCTGGCAGTGGTCAGCTGCCGTCCGACCGGTTTACGAGCGATGCAGGAGTGAGCACGTGCTCAAGGGATTCCGCGACTTCATGATGCGCGGCAACGTCATCGACATGGCGGTCGGCGTGGTCATCGGTGCCGCGTTCACCGGGGTGGTGAACGGCTTCGTGTCCGCCTTCCTCACCCCGCTGGTGGGCGTGGTGGTCGGTGCGGCCGGCGACTTCAGCTCGTACAAGGCGACGGTGGCGGGGGTCACCTTCCCGTACGGCCAGTTCCTCAACGTGCTGATCGCCTTCGTCATGACCGCCGCGGTGCTCTACTTCTGCGTGGTGCTGCCGATCACCAAGGCGACCGCGCGCTACCTGCCGAAGAAGCCGAAGGCCCCCAAGCGCCCGTGCCCCGAGTGCCTCACCGAGATCCCCGAGGCCGCCCGCCGCTGCTCGGCCTGCACCGCGCACGTCCAGCCGCTGACGCTCTCCGCCGGGGTCTGACGCCGCCGGTGTGACGGGTGCCGCTTTCCGGGGCCCCCGTTTTGGTCCACCGGAAACGCTGGCGTAGGATGGACCGTCGGCTCACTCGTAGCGTGCTTCAGCGCGCCCTCTTCCCCTCGGGGACGGGGTGAACCCAGGTTCGCACGAGCGTTCCGCATACGGTAGCCGGTCCCGGAAGGTGGATCTCGCAGTTCATGGCTAAGAAGCAAGGCGCCATTGAGATCGAGGGCACCGTGATCGAGTCTCTTCCGAACGCGATGTTCAAGGTCGAGCTGCAGAACGGTCACAAGGTCCTCGCGCACATCAGTGGCAAGATGCGCATGCACTACATCCGCATCCTGCCGGACGACCGGGTCGTCGTGGAGCTCAGCCCCTACGACCTCACGCGCGGCCGGATCGTCTACCGCTACAAGTAAGAACGTCAGATCTAGACCCGGAGAACCTGAAGCATGAAGGTCAAGCCGAGCGTCAAGAAGATCTGCGACAAGTGCAAGGTGATCCGCCGTCACGGCCGGGTCATGGTGATCTGCGACAACCTGCGCCACAAGCAGCGCCAGGGCTGATCGCTCTCCAGCATTTCTCGTAGTACTTCGCGCGACGCGAAAACGTCATAAGCGGGCTACCCGATCCGTCCCTTCGCGGACGGACTGCCGCCCCCGGTAAGAGGCCGGGGCTCCCTCACCGTGAGGTGTCGGAGTAGGTAGCACGCAAGACCTCTGAAGAACCACAGGAGCCTTGAATGGCACGCCTCGCCGGCGTTGATCTCCCCCGTGAGAAGCGGATCGAGATCGCCCTTACGTACGTGTACGGCATCGGCCGTACCCGCGCCCAGCAGACCCTCGCCGAGACCGGTGTCAGCCCGGATGTCCGCGTTCGCGACATCTCCGAGGACGACCTGATCAAGCTCGGCCAGTACATCGACGCCAACTACACGGTCGAGGGTGACCTCCGCCGTGAGGTGGCCGCCGACATCCGCCGCAAGGTCGAGATCGGCTGCTACGAGGGTCTGCGTCACCGCCGTGGCCTGCCGGTCCGCGGCCAGCGCACCCACACCAACGCGCGTACCCGCAAGGGCCCGCGTCGCGCGATCGCCGGCAAGAAGAAGCCGGGCAAGAAGTAGTCCGTCCCGTCACCGGACATCCCTCCGGCCCGCGGGTCAGCGGACCGACCACCTCAGTAGGAGAACAGACTTATGCCCCCCAAGGGTCGTCAGGCTGCCGGCGCGAAGAAGATCCGCCGCAAGGAAAAGAAGAACGTCGCTCACGGCCACGCGCACATCAAGAGCACGTTCAACAACACCATCGTTTCGATCACCGACCCCGCGGGCAACGTGATCTCCTGGGCCTCCGCCGGCCACGTCGGCTTCAAGGGCTCGCGCAAGTCCACCCCGTTCGCCGCGCAGATGGCCGCCGAGGCCGCTGCCCGTCGCGCGCAGGAGCACGGCATGCGCAAGGTTGACGTCTTCGTGAAGGGTCCGGGCTCCGGCCGCGAGACCGCGATCCGTTCGCTCCAGGCCACCGGCCTGGAGGTCGGCTCGATCCAGGACGTCACCCCCACCCCGCACAACGGCTGCCGTCCGCCGAAGCGCCGCCGCGTCTGACGCAGCGCCTTCGGGCACGCTGGGTTCTGTTTTAAACCTCGTACGGGCTCCCACGTAGTGAATAGTCACTGCTTTCGGGAGCCCGTACGCTTGGTCCTGTCGGCATCAAATAGTGGGTGCCGAAGACAACTGGAGGAACGCCCCCATGCTTATCGCTCAGCGCCCCTCGCTGACCGAAGAGGTCGTCGACGAGTTCCGCTCGCGGTTCGTGATCGAGCCGCTGGAGCCGGGCTTCGGCTACACCCTCGGCAACTCCCTGCGCCGCACGCTCCTGTCGTCGATCCCGGGTGCCGCTGTCACCAGCATCCGCATCGACGGCGTCCTGCACGAGTTCACCACCGTGCCGGGCGTCAAGGAGGACGTGACCGACCTCATCCTCAACATCAAGCAGCTGGTCGTCTCCTCGGAGCACGACGAGCCGGTCGTGATGTACCTGCGCAAGCAGGGCCCGGGTGTCGTCACCGCCGCCGACATCGCCCCGCCGGCGGGTGTCGAGGTGCACAACCCCGAGCTGGTCCTCGCCACGCTCAACGGCAAGGGCAAGCTGGAGATGGAGCTGACCGTCGAGCGCGGTCGCGGCTACGTCTCCGCCGTCCAGAACAAGGCCTCCGGCCAGGAGATCGGCCGCATCCCGGTCGACTCGATCTACAGCCCCGTGCTGAAGGTCACCTACAAGGTCGAGGCCACCCGTGTCGAGCAGCGGACCGACTTCGACAAGCTGATCGTCGACGTCGAGACCAAGCCCGCCATGCGTCCGCGCGACGCCATGGCCTCGGCCGGCAAGACCCTGGTGGAGCTGTTCGGCCTCGCCCGCGAGCTGAACATCGACGCCGAGGGCATCGACATGGGCCCGTCCCCGACGGACGCCGCCCTGGCCGCCGACCTGGCGCTGCCGATCGAGGAGCTGGAGCTCACCGTTCGGTCGTACAACTGCCTCAAGCGCGAGGGCATCCACACCGTGGGTGAGCTCGTCGCCCGCTCCGAGGCCGACCTGCTCGACATCCGCAACTTCGGTGCGAAGTCGATCGACGAGGTCAAGGCGAAGCTGGCCGGCATGGGCCTGGCCCTCAAGGACAGCCCGCCCGGGTTCGACCCGACCGCCGCCGCCGACGCCTTCGGCGCCGACGACCTGGACGACGCGGGTTACGCGGAGACCGAGCAGTACTGAGAGACTTGACCGCGGGGGCGGTTCTCCGGAACCGCCTCCGCTGTCGTGAAAGTCGTGCGGGCACCGTGCCCGTACGCCCGCTGCGGTACCTGGTACGGCCGCAGTCGGAGATTCGAGGAGTAATTCCATGCCGCGTCCCACCAAGGGTGCCCGCCTCGGCGGCGGCCCGCACCACGAGCCGCTGCTGCTCGCCGGTCTGTGCCGGGAGCTGTTCCAGTACGGCCGCATCACCACGACCGAGGCCAAGGCCCGTCGGATGCGCCCGCTGGCGGAGAAGCTGATCACCAAGGCGAAGAAGGGCGACATCCACAACCGTCGTCTGGTTCGTAAGACGATCACCGACATCGCCGTGCTGCACACCCTCTTCACCGAGATCGCGCCGCGCTACGAGAACCGCCCGGGTGGTTACACCCGTATCACCAAGATCGGTCCCCGTCGTGGCGACAACGCCCCGATGGCCGTGATCGAGCTGGTCGAGGCGCTGACCGTCGCGCAGACCGCCGTCGGCGAGGCCGAGGGCGCCACCAAGCGCGCCGTCAAGGAGGCCGACGAGGCCGCTGCCGTCGAGACCAAGGCCGCCGAGGCCGAGGCCGCCGAGCAGGCCTGACACCTGTAGGTGTAGTGCGGGCCCGTTCTCCCATTCGTGGGGGAGCGGGCCCGTTCCTTCTGTCTGGAGTGGATTGTGGTCAACGATTGCGCCGAGCAGCCGCCGGTGAAGGACGGACCGGCGGACGGGTACGTCCGGGTCCGCCTCGACCTCGCCTACCAGGGCGCCGAGTTCTCCGGCTGGGCCCGGCAGAAGGGCGGCCGGCGGACGGTCCAGGAGGAGATCGAGAGCGCGCTGCAGATCGTCACCCGCAGTCCGGAGCTGTTCCCGCTGACCGTGGCCGGCCGTACCGACGCCGGGGTGCACGCCCGCGGCCAGGTCGCGCACGTCGACCTGCCGGCCGAGCTGTGGGAGGCGCACCGGGACAAGCTGCTGCGCCGGCTGGCCGGCCGGCTCCCCGGGGACGTCCGGATCTACCGGGTCGGCGAGGCGCCGGCCGGGTTCGACGCCCGCTTCTCGGCGATCTGGCGGCGGTACGCGTACCGCGTCGCCGACCACCCGGGCGGGGTGGACCCGCTGCTGCGCGGCCACGTGCTCTGGCACGACCGCCCGCTGGACGTGGACCGGATGAACGCCGCGGCGAAGCTGCTGCTCGGCGAGCACGACTTCGCCGCGTACTGCAAGAAGCGCGAGGGCGCCACCACCATCCGCACCCTGCTGGAGCTGCACTGGGACCGGGTCCCGGTGGACGCCTACGCCGCCCAGGAAGGCTCGCTCGCGGTCGCCACCGTCCGGGCCGACGCCTTCTGCCACAACATGGTCCGGGCGCTGGTCGGCGCGATGCTGCTGGTCGGCGACGGGCACCGGCCGGTGGAGTTTCCCGGCGAGGTGCTGGCGGGCGGGGTGCGCAACTCCGCGGTCAACGTGATCCGGCCGTACGGGCTGACGCTGGAGGAGGTCGGCTACCCGGCGGACGACCAGCTGGCCGAGCGCAATCGCCAGGCCCGGCGGATGCGCACCCTGCCGGGGCAGCCCGTCGGGTAATCCGTTTTGGCCATGGGCGTCCGCTTGGGACAATCGCTCCCATGGGACACGTCGAAATTTCGCACCTTGAGTACTACCTGCCGGACGGACGGGTGCTGTTCGACGACGCGTCCTTCCGGGTCGGCGAGGGCGCCGCGGTCGCCCTGGTCGGCGCGAACGGCGCCGGCAAGACCACCCTGCTGCGGATGATCGCGGGGGACCTCCAGCCGCACGGCGGCTCGGTGACGATCAGCGGCGGGCTCGGCGTGATGCGCCAGTTCGTCGGCACCACCGGCCGCGAGGACCAGCGGTCCACCCCGGGCGCGCTGCCGGCCGACGCCTCGGTCCGCGACCTGCTGGTGTCGGTCGCCCCCGAGCGGATCGCGGTGGCCGCCCGCGCGGTGGACGCGGCCGAGCTGGCGATGATCGCCCAGGACGACGAGAAGACGCAGATGGCCTACGCCCAGGCGCTCTCCGACTGGGCCGACGTCGGCGGCTACGACTACGAGACCGACTGGGACGTCTGCACCATGGCGGCCCTCGGCGTGCCCTTCGACAAGGCCCAGTGGCGCGGCCTGAACACGCTCTCCGGCGGCGAGCAGAAGCGGCTCGTCCTGGAGACGCTGCTGCGCGGCCCCGAGGAGGTGCTGCTGCTGGACGAGCCGGACAACTACCTGGACGTGCCGGGCAAGCGCTGGCTGGAGGAGGCCATCAAGGCGACCTCGAAGACCGTGTTGTACATCTCACACGACCGCGAGCTGCTCTCCCGCACCGCCGAGAAGATCATCAGCGTGGAGTCCGGTGCCGCCGGCAGCAGCGTCTGGGTGCACGGTGGCGGCTTCGACTCCTTCCACGAGGCCCGCAAGGACCGGTTCGCGCGCTTCGAGGAGCTGGGGCGGCGCTGGGACGAGGAGCACGCCAAGCTCAAGAAGCTGGTGGTGACCCTGCGCCAGGCCGCATCGGTCAGCCACGCCCTCGCCACCCGCTACGCGGCCGCGCAGACCCGGCTGAAGAAGTTCGAGGAGGCCGGCCGGCCGGAGGAGCCCCCGCGCGAGCAGAGCATCACCATGCGGCTCAAGGGCGGCCGCACCGGCGTGCGCGCGTTCACCCTGGAGCAGTTGGAACTCACCGACCTGATGCAGCCCTTCGACCTGGAGGTCTTCTACGGCGAGCGGATCGGGGTGCTGGGCGCCAACGGCGCCGGCAAGTCGCACCTCCTGCGGCTGCTGGCCGGCGACGAGACGGTCGCGCACACCGGCGGCTGGAAGCTCGGCGCCCGGGTCGTGCCCGGCCACTTCCGGCAGACCCACGCCCACCCGGAGCTGTTCGGCCGTACCGTCCGCTCCATCGTCGAGGAGGAGCACGCGCTCAGCCGCGGCGCCGCGATGGGCGCGCTGCGGCGGTACGAGCTGGACCGCCAGGAGGAGCAGAAGTTCGAGTCGCTGTCCGGCGGGCAGCAGGCCCGGCTGATGATCCTCAAGCTCGAACTCTCCGGTGTGACAGCCCTGTTGCTCGACGAGCCGACCGACAACCTGGACCTGGAGAGCGCCGAGGCGCTGCAGGCCGGGCTGGAGGCCTTCGACGGCACCGTGCTGTGCGTCACCCACGACCGCTGGTTCGCCAAGACCTTCGACCGCTTCCTGGTGTTCGGGGCCGACGGCCGGGTGTACGAGTCGCCGGAACCGGTCTGGGACGTGACCCGGGTGGAGCGCGAACGCTGAGTGACGGCGAGGGGGGTCCACGTCGATTTTTGACCCCTTCCCGTCGTGCCGGTAACCTGGACGCTTGATGTGCGTATTGGCTCGCTCTATCTCACGTGAGAGGTCGGTACGCCGGAGACATCAGGTCGACGACCAGCGGTCCCCCTTGAATTGCGTCCAAGGTTGACCAGGCTGCTCTTCCGTCCGGGTGCTCCTGTCAGGACTCACTCACTGAAAAGCGAAGGCTACGACCGTGCGTACGTACAGCCCCAAGCCCGGCGACGTCCAGCGTCAGTGGCACGTCATCGACGCGACCGACGTCGTGCTCGGCCGCCTGGCTTCCCAGGCCGCCAACCTCCTCCGGGGCAAGCACAAGGCGATCTACGCGCCGCACGTTGACACTGGTGACTTCGTCATCATCATCAACGCCGACAAGGTGCACCTGTCCGGTAACAAGAAGACCCAGAAGCTGGCCTACCGCCACTCGGGCTTCCCGGGCGGTCTGCGCTCGGTGCGCTACGACGACCTGCTGGCGAACAACCCGGAGAAGGCCGTCGAGAAGGCCATCAAGGGCATGATCCCCAAGAACAGCCTGGGCCGCCAGATGCTCTCGAAGCTGAAGGTCTACTCGGGCGACCAGCACCCCCACGCTGCCCAGCAGCCGGTGCCGTTCGAGATCACCCAGGTCTCGCAGTAATTCGGCCACCAAGCCCCCCATCACTGAAAAGAGCTGAGGAACACCGTGGCCGAGACCACTGAAACCCTTGAGGTCGACTTCGACGAGGCCGCCGAGGCCGTCGAGGGCGAGTACACCTCCGAGGAGAGCTACACCTCCGAGTCCCTGGCCGGCCGCTTCGGCGAGGCCATCCCGGGCGCCGGCCTCGGCCGTCGCAAGGAGGCGATCGCCCGCGTGCGCATCGTCCCCGGCACCGGCCAGTGGAAGATCAACGGTCGCACCCTTGAGGACTACTTCCCCAACAAGGTGCACCAGCAGACCGTGAACGAGCCCTTCAAGCTCCTCGAGCTGGACGGCCGTTACGACGTCGTCGCCCGCATCAGCGGCGGCGGCGTGTCCGGCCAGGCCTACGCGCTGCGCCTCGGCGTGGCCCGTGCCCTGAACGAGGCCGACGTGGACAACAACCGCGGCGCGCTGAAGAAGGCCGGCTTCCTGACCCGTGACGCCCGCGCCGTCGAGCGCAAGAAGGCCGGTCTCAAGAAGGCCCGCAAGGCGCCGCAGTACAGCAAGCGCTAATCGCGTCCCAGGGGGGCGTCCGCCCTGGCGGCGCCGCCCCCCTGGTGTTGCGCAACCGTCGCCCCGGAGTACCACGTGTACTCCGGGGCGACGCGTTCCCCGGCTACTGTGCGGCGGCCGGGATCATCGGTTGGGTTCCGAGCAGTGGTGATGGAGGACGGGACAGTGGGACGACTCTTCGGTACGGACGGCGTACGCGGGGTGGCCAACCAGGGCCTGACGGCGGAGCTCGCGCTCGGGCTGTCGGTCGCGGCGGCGCACGTGCTCGGCGAGGCCGGTGCCTTCGACGGCCACCGGCCGGTCGCGGTGGTCGGCCGTGACCCGCGTGCCTCGGGAGAGTTCCTGGAGGCCGCCGTCATCGCCGGTCTGGCGAGTGCCGGAGTCGACGTCCTGCGGGTCGGCGTCCTGCCCACCCCGGCCGTGGCCTACCTCACCGGCGCGCTCGGCGCCGACTTCGGCGTGATGCTGTCCGCCAGTCACAACGCCATGCCGGACAACGGCATCAAGTTCCTCGCCCGCGGCGGCCACAAGCTGGACGACCGCATCGAGGACGCGATCGAGTCCCACTACCGCAAGCACACGCTCGGCGAGGAGGACTGGAACCGTCCGACCGGCGCCGCCGTCGGCCGGGTCCGCGAGTACACCGAGGGCTTCGACAAGTACGTCGCCCACCTGATCGGCGTGCTGCCCAACCGCCTGGACGGCGTCAAGGTCGTCATCGACGGCGCCCACGGCGCGGCCGCCTACGTCGCCCCCGAGGCCTTCGCCCGGGCCGGCGCCGAGGTCGTCCACACCCTGGGGGCCGAGCCCACCGGCCTCAACATCAACGACGGCGTCGGCTCCACCCACCTGGACCGGCTGCGCGTCGCGATGAAGGAGCACAAGGCCGACTTCGGCATCGCCCTGGACGGCGACGCCGACCGCTGCCTGGCCGCCGACGCCGAGGGCGACGAGGTGGACGGCGACCAGATCATCGCCATCCTCGCGGTCGCCATGAAGGAGGCCGGCACCCTGCGCGGCAACACCGCGGTGGCCACCGTGATGTCCAACCTCGGCTTCAAGCTGGCAATGGAGCGCGAGGGCATCGAGCTGGTGGAGACCGCCGTCGGCGACCGCTACGTGCTGGAGGCCATGAAGGAGCACGGCTTCGCGCTGGGCGGCGAGCAGTCCGGCCACGTCATCCTGCTGGACCACGCCACCACCGGTGACGGCACCCTGACCGGCCTGATGCTGGGCGCCCGACTGGCCGCCACCAAGCAGCCGCTGGCCGACCTGGCCGCCGTGATGACCCGGCTGCCGCAGGTCCTGATCAACGTCAAGGGCGTCGACAAGTCCCGGGTGAAGACCAGCACCGAGCTGGCCGCCGCGGTCGCCGCGGCCGAGGCCGAGCTGGGCTCCACCGGCCGGGTGCTGCTGCGCCCGTCGGGCACCGAGCCGCTGGTCCGGGTGATGGTCGAGGCCGCCGACCCGGTGCAGGCCGAGGCGGTCGGGCAGCGGCTGGCCGAGGCGGTCCGCACCCACCTGGGCTGAGCCCGTACACCCCGAACGCCCAGAGGGCCCCCGCCTGGTTCCGGCGGGGGCCCTCTGTCGGGTCGTCAGAGTTTGCGCAGCAGCGCCCGGCGGACCTTGTGGTCCGCCCCCTTCTGCAGGATCAGGGTGGCCCGGCCGCGGGTCGGCAGCACGTTCTCCAGCAGGTTGGGCTTGTTGATGGTGCGCCAGACCTGTCGGCCGTACTCCATCGCCTCCTCCTCCGGCACCTCGGTGAAGCGGAGGAAGTAGGAGTTCGGGTCCTGGAAGGCGGTCTGCCGCAGCTTGCGGAAGCGGTCCAGGTACCAGTGCTCGATGTCGTCGGTCCGGGCGTCGACGTAGATCGAGAAGTCGAAGTAGTCGGCCACCGCGAGGCGGGTGCGCCCGTCGCTGCCGGGCAGGGCCGGCTGGAGCACGTTCAGGCCCTCGACGATCAGGATGTCCGGGCGCTCCACGGTCAGCCGCTCGTCCGGCACGATGTCGTACACCAGGTGCGAGTAGACCGGCGCGCTGACGCGCTCCTTGCCCGCCTTCACGTCCGCCACGAAGCGCATCAGCGCCCGGCGGTCGTACGACTCGGGGAAGCCCTTGCGGGCCATCAGGCCGCGGCGGCGCAGCTCGGCGTTGGGCAGCAGGAAGCCGTCGGTGGTGACCAGTTCGACCCGGGGGTGCTCGGGCCAGCGGGCCAGCAGCGCCTGGAGGAGGCGCGCGGTGGTCGACTTGCCGACGGCGACGGAGCCGGCCACGCCGATGATGAACGGGGTCCGGGTGCGTTCGGTGTCCGGGGTGTCCAGGAAGGTGCCCAGGGTGCCGCGCAGTTCGTGCGTGGCATGGATGTACAGGTTCAGCAGCCGTGACAGCGGCAGGTAGATGTCGCGCACCTCGTCGAGGTCGAGAGCGGTGCCCAGACCGCGCAGCCGTTCCACCTCCTCGGCGGTCAGAGGCAGCGGCGTTCGCTCGCGCAGCGCGCTCCACTCGGCCCTGCTGAGGTCGACGTAGGGGGACGGCGACGGGCCGGGCGTGGTGTCGCCCCGCGTACAGAGTTCGGTCAGCACATGCTCCATTGTGAGCCGTAGCGGCGTTCACGGTGGTTGTGGTGTCGGTCACGCAGCGTTCTCGCAAGGCGGGAATACGGCCACAGAACCGCCCTTATGCTGGCACGCATGTGCGGAATTGTTGGATACGTGGGCGCGCAGTCCGCCCTCGACGTAGTAATCGCAGGCCTGCAGCGCCTGGAGTACCGGGGTTACGACTCGGCCGGTGTCGCGGTGCAGGTACAGGACTCCGACGGGCAGTGGAGCCTGTCCACCGACAAGCGGGCCGGAAAGCTCGCCAACCTCGAGAAGTCGCTCGCCGAGGCCCCTCTGCCCGGCAGCACCACCGGCATCGGCCACACCCGCTGGGCCACCCACGGCGGCCCGACGGACGCCAACGCCCACCCGCACCTGGACGACGACCTGCGGGTCGCCGTGGTGCACAACGGCATCATCGAGAACTTCGCCCAGCTGCGGGCCGAGATCGCCGAGCGCGGCCACACCCTCCGGTCCGAGACCGACACCGAGGTCGTCGCCCACCTGCTGGGCGAGTCGTACCAGGGCGACCTCGCCGAGGCCATGCGGGTGGTCTGCCGCCGGCTGGAGGGCGCCTTCACCCTGGTCGCCGTGCACGCCGACGCGCCGGACGTCGTCGTGGGTGCCCGCCGCAACTCGCCGCTGGTCGTCGGCCGCGGCGAGGGCGAGAACTTCCTCGCCTCGGACGTCGCCGCCTTCATCGCGCACACCCGCGAGGCGATCGAGCTGGGCCAGGACCAGGTCGTCGAGCTGCGCCGCAGCGGCGTGACCGTCACCAACTTCGACGGCACCCCCGCCGACGTGCGTGAGTACCACGTCGACTGGGACGCCTCCGCCGCCGAGAAGGGCGGCTACGACTACTTCATGCTCAAGGAGATCGCCGAGCAGCCGAAGGCCGTCGCCGACACCCTGCTCGGCCGGATCGGCACCGACGGCCGGCTCACCCTCGACGAGCTGCGGATCTCCGACGCCGACCTGCGGTCGGTCGACAAGGTCGTCATCGTTGCCTGCGGCACCGCCTTCCACGCCGGCATGATCGCCAAGTACGCGATCGAGCACTGGACCCGCATCCCCTGCGAGGTCGAGGTCGCCTCCGAGTTCCGCTACCGCGACCCGATCATGGGCCCGGGCACGCTGGTCATCGCCATCTCGCAGTCCGGCGAGACCATGGACACCCTGATGGCCCTGCGGCACGCCCGTGAGCAGGGCGCCAAGGTGCTGGCGATCTGCAACACCAACGGCTCCACCATCCCGCGCGAGTCGGACGCCGTGCTGTACACGCACGCCGGTCCGGAGGTCGCGGTCGCCTCCACCAAGGCGTTCCTGACCCAGCTGGTCGCCTGCTACCTGGTCGCCCTCTACCTGGGCCAGGTGCGCGGCACCAAGTGGGGCGACGAGATCTTCGCCGTCATCAAGGAGCTCGGCGACGCGCCGAAGCAGCTCGAGCAGGTGCTGGAGACCATGGAGCCGGTGCGCGAGCTGGCCCGCTCCCTGGCCGACGCCCGCTCGGTGCTGTTCCTCGGCCGCCACGTCGGCTTCCCGGTGGCCCTGGAGGGCGCGCTCAAGCTCAAGGAGCTGGCGTACATGCACGCCGAGGGCTTCGCGGCGGGCGAGCTCAAGCACGGCCCGATCGCGCTGATCGAGGAGGGGCTGCCGGTCGTGGTGGTCGTGCCCTCGCCGCGCGGGCGGTCGATCCTCCACGACAAGATCGTCTCCAACATCCAGGAGATCCGGGCCCGTGGCGCCCGCACGATCGTGATCGCCGAGGAGGGCGACGAGGCCGTCGTGCCGTACGCGGACCACCTGATCCGCATCCCGGTCACCCCGACCCTGCTCCAGCCGCTGGTCTCCACCGTCCCGCTCCAGGTCTTCGCCTGCGAGCTGGCCACGGCCAAGGGCCACGAGGTCGACCAGCCGCGCAACCTGGCGAAGTCGGTCACCGTCGAGTAGGTCCGTGCCCGCCGGTGACGGCGCCCCTGCGGTGGCTGTGTCCTACCGCAGGGGCGCCGTCGTGCTTCCTGCGGGATAGCGTCGGCGGTAGCCGACCGCTGGAGGAGCGCCGTCATGCGTCATGCCCACCGTGTGGAAGCCGTCCGGGCCGCCGAGGCCGTGCTGATGGCGCGGCTGCCGGAGGGCACGCTGATGCAGCGGGCGGCCGTCGGGCTGGCGGCGACGTGCGCGCGGCTGCTGACGCGGCGTCGGGGACGGGTGTACGGCAGCCGGGTGGTGGTGCTGGCGGGCAGCGGGGACAACGGGGGTGACGCCCTGTACGCCGGAGCCGCGCTGGCCCGGCGCGGGGCGCGGGTGACGGCGGTGCTGCTCGCGCCGGAGCGGGCGCACCCGGGCGGGCTGGCCGCCCTGCGGGCGTCCGGCGGACGGGTGACGGCGGAGCGGGACGTCGGCCTGGCCGACTTCTCGCGCGCGGACCTGGTGCTGGACGGGATCGTCGGCATCGGCGGCCGGGGCGGGCTGCGCCCCGAGGCCCGGCCGTACACGGAGGCCGGGCGGCGCGGGGTGGTGGTCGCGGTGGACCTGCCCAGCGGGGTGGACGCCGACACCGGTGAGGTGCCGGGCGCGGCGCTGCGCGCGGACGTCACGGTCTGCTTCGGCACGTACAAGCCCGGGCTGCTGGTCGACCCGGGTGCCTCGTACGCGGGCGCCGTGCAGCTGGTCGGCATCGGGCTGGAGCCGCCGGAACCGGACGTGACGGCCCTGCAGCACGCGGACGTGGCGGCGCTGCTGCCGCTGCCGGGCGCGGAGAGCGACAAGTACCGGCGCGGGGTGGTCGGGGTGGCGGCCGGCTCGGCGACCTACCCGGGGGCGGCGCTGCTGGCCGTCGCCGGGGCGCTGCGGGGCGGCGCGGGCGCCGTCCGGTACGTGGGCGCGGCGGCCGAGGAGGTGGTGCGGCGCTTCCCGGAGACGCTGGTCACCGAGGGCGGACCGGCAGGGGCCGGGCGGGTGCAGGCCTGGGTGGTCGGGCCGGGCGGCGGCGAGGGGGCGCGGCAGGCGCTGACCGAGGCACTGGCGAGCGACGTCCCGGTGTTGGTGGACGCGGACGGGCTGACCGAGCTGGGCCGGCTCGGCCCGGCCGCGCTGGCCGGCCGCACCGCGCCCACCCTGCTCACCCCGCACACCGGCGAGGCCGCCCGGCTGCTCGCGGGCGCCGACGGCACCCCGCCGCCGGCCGCCGACGACCTGGCCGCCGCCCGGCTGGCCACCGCCCGCCGGCTGGCGGCCGTCTACCGCGCGACCGTCCTGCTGAAGGGCTCCACCACGGTGGTCGCCGACCCGGGCGGCGCCGTCCGGGTGAACCCCACCGGCACCTCCTGGCTGGCCACCGCGGGCAGCGGCGACGTGCTGGCCGGGCTGGCGGGCTCGCTCCTCGCGGCGGGCCTGTCGCCGCTGGACGCCGCCTCGGTGGCCGCCTACCTGCACGGCCTGGCGGGCCGCGAGGCGGCGGGGGCGCCGGGCGCGCCCGTGACGGCCCTGGCGGTGGCCGAGGCACTGCCCGCGGTCTGGCGGGCGGTCCGGGAACGCTAGCGGTGCGGCGGATCGCCTGGGCGAGTCGGCGGAGCGGAACCGAACGCTCCGCTGCCGGCGTCCGAGCAGGCGGTGACGAGCGGTTCACCGCAGGTCCGTGCGGTGGGTGAGGCCCGGTCGTCGGCCGCCGCGCCGATGGGCCGTTCGGCGAGGACTCCGGGACGTCTGGGAGACTGACCCTGATGACAACTGCGAACACGATCGGCACCGCCACCCTCACCGACGGCGTACGGGCCGAGGCGACCATCGATCTCGCCGCCCTGCGCGGCAACCTCGCCGCGCTGCGCGAGCGCGTCGGCAGCGCGGCGGTGATGCTCGCGGTCAAGGCGGACGCCTATGGCCACGGTGCGGTCGAGTGCGCCCGCGAAGCGATCGCCAACGGGGTCGGCTGGCTCGGCTGCGCGACGCCCGAGGAGGCGCTGGCCCTGCGGGCCGCGGGCATCCGTCCGCAAGACGCCCGGATCCTGTGCTGGCTGTGGACACCCGGCGGGCCGTGGCGCGAGGCGCTCCGCGCGGACCTGGACATCTCGGTCAGCGGCCAGTGGGCGCTCGACGAACTGCTCCCGGCCGTCCGCGAGACCGGCATCCCGGCCCGCGTGCACCTGAAGGCCGACACCGGCCTCGGCCGCAACGGCTGCCAGCCGCACGACTGGCCGCGGCTGGTGGCCGCCGCCCGGCGCGCCGAGGCCGAGGGGCTGCTGACCGTGGTCGGCGTCTGGTCGCACTTCGCGGCCGCCGACGAGCCCGGCCACCCGTCGATCCAGGCCCAGCTGGACTCCTACCGCACCGCCCTGGCCGCGGCCGAGGCGGCCGGGCTGCGCCCCGAGGTGCGGCACCTGGCGAACTCGCCGGCCACCCTGCTGCTGCCCGAGTCGCACTTCGACCTGGTCCGCACCGGCCTGGCCGCGTACGGACTGTCGCCGGTGCCCGAGGTGGGCTCGCCGGCCGACTTCGGGCTGCGCCCGGTGATGGCGCTGGGTGCGCGGCTGGCGCTGGTCAAGGAGGTCCCCGGCGGGCACGGGGTCAGCTACGGCCACCACTACACGACGCCCGGACCGACCACCCTGGGCCTGGTCCCGCTCGGCTACGGCGACGGCGTCCCCCGGCACGCCAGCGGCACCGGCCCGGTGCAGATCGGCGGCAAGTGGCGCACGGTGGCCGGCCGGGTGGCGATGGACCAGTTCGTCGTGGACCTGGGCGGGGACACCCCCCGGGTCGGCGACGAGGCGCTGCTGTTCGGCAACGGCGAGCGCGGCGAGCCCACCGCCGAGGACTGGGCCCGCGCCTGCGGGACCATCGCGTACGAGATCGTCACCCGGATCGGCGCCCGGGTACCCCGCCGCTACCTGGGCGGCAGCCACGCCGAGGACCCGTCGGCATGACCGAGACACCGACCGGGGACGGAGCGGTCGCGGCGGTCGCCAAGGCGGCCGGCGCGGCCTCCGGGGTGAGCCGGGCGGGCGTGATCGGGATCTCGGTCGGCGTGCTGGCGGCCGGCGCGGCCGCCGGGGTGGCGATCGAGCGGCTGACCGTCGGGCGGGCGATGCGCCGTCGGGCCCGGGTCGAGCTGGACGCGAGCGCCCCGTACGGCTCGCTGCGCGGGCGCCCGAGGACGGTGGCCGCGCCGGACGGCACCGAGCTGTACGTGGAACTGGACGGCGCCGGCTGGGACCTGCCGGACGGTGACATCCACTCGTCCGAGCCGCTGACCGTGGTGTTCTGCCACGGCTACTGCCTCAACCAGGACAGCTGGCACTTCCAGCGGGCCGCGCTGCGCGAGGGCATGCGGCTGGTCTTCTGGGACCAGCGCAGCCACGGCCGCTCCGAGCGCTCCCGCTCGTACCTGGCGGGCGAGCCGGCCGGCATCGACCAGCTGGGCGGCGACCTCAAGGCGGTGATCGACGCCGTCGCGCCGACCGGGCCGCTGGTGCTGGTGGGCCACTCGATGGGCGGCATGACCGTGATGGCGCTGGCCGACCAGCACCCCGAGCTGTTCCGGGAGCGGGTCGCCGGGGTCGCCCTGATCGGCACGCTCGCGGGCGACTGGAACCAGGTGAACCTCGGCCTGCCCAAGGCCGGCGCGAAGCTGTTCAAGAAGGTCGCGCCCGGGATGGTGAAGCTGCTGGGCCGCCAGGTCGACCTGGTGGAGGCCACCAGGCGGCTGGGCTCGGAGGTGACCGCCGTCTTCTACAGGAGGTTCTCCTTCGGGAGCCGGGACGTCGACCCCGGCGTGGTGCGCTTCGCCGAGCAGCTGCTGGACGCCACCGCGATCGACGTGGTCGCCGAGTTCTACCCGGTGTTCGGCGCGCACGAGAAGTACGAGGCGCTGGCCGCCCTGCGCGGCCTGCCGGCCCTGGTGCTGGCCGGGACGAAGGACCTGCTGACGCCCTCGGCGCACAGCGAGGCGATGGCCGAGCGGCTGCCGGGCGCCGAACTGGTCCTGGCCGACGGTGCAGGGCACCTGGTGATGCTGGAGCGCCCGGAGCTGGTCGACCGCGAGCTGGCACTGCTGCTGCGCCGGGCCACCGACTTCGCCGGGGCCGCGCCGCTGCCCGGGGCCGTCCTCGACCTGGCCCGCGGACCGGCCGCCGAGAGCGCTGCCGAGCCCGCTGCCGGGACCGCTGCCGGGACGGCCACCGAACCGGCCGTCGACCCCGCCTGACGCCCCGTCCCGGCACCCGCCCGCCGCACCCGGGGGCGGCGATGTGGCACGGTAGCGGTGGCGGCCGGTGGTCGGTGCGCCGGTACGGACCGAAGGGCAAGACACGCGCATGGGCTCGCACGCCACTCTCACCGTCCCCACCCCGGAGCGGATGGGCCGGCTCGGCCGGGAGCTGGCCGCGCTGCTGCGGCCGGGGGACCTGGTGCTGCTCTCCGGCGAGCTGGGAGCGGGGAAGACCACGCTGACCCGGGGCCTGGGGGAGGGGCTGCAGGTCCGCGGGGCGGTGACCTCGCCGACCTTCGTGATCGCCCGGGTGCACCCCTCGCTGGTGGGCGGCCCGGCCCTGGTGCACGTGGACGCGTACCGGCTGGGCGGGGACCTGGACGAGATGGAGGACCTCGACCTGGACGTCTCGCTGCCGGAGTCGGTGGTCGTGGTCGAGTGGGGCGAGGGCAAGGTCGAGCGACTGTCCGAGGACCGGCTGGAGGTCCGGATCGAACGCGCCCTGGGCGACACCGCCGACGGGGACGACCAGGACCCGCGCCGGGTCCTGCTGACCGGCATCGGCCCGCGCTGGGCGGACGTGGAGCTCGCGAAGCTGGCCGGACAGGAGTAGCCCGCCGGACCGGAGCGGCGGCGGGTCGCGACATCTTGCCGACAGGCTGTCGGCAAGATGTTGCGGGCGGAGTACCGCGCGTGGTGGGATGGGTGCTGCGGTTAGGTCTGCCTAACTAGGGAGGCGCCATGTCGAGCACCACCCCCGCCCCGGAACGCGCCGTCCGCGCCGCCGGGGCCGGAGAGTCCGCCCGCTGCGCTCCGGGGGAGCCGATGCGGGCACTGCTGGCCGCCTGCGCGGCCGCCGAGGCGGTGTCCACCCCGCCCGAGCCGGAGCCGAGACAGGCCGAGGAGCCCGAGGCGAAGACGCCCCGGGCCGCGTGAGATCCGCCTGCGCGTGAGGTCGGCCTGCGCGTGCGGCGCCCTCAGGCGACCACGACCACCTTGGTGTCCTTCGGCGCGAAGTCCCAGAGCAGCTGCCCCTCGGCGCGGCCGCTGCGGATACCGCCGGTCTTGGCCTTCGGGTCGGCGGTCGGGGTCGCGCCGTCCACCGCCGCGCTGAAGCCGAACACCACGCCGGCCTGCTGCGCGAAGCGCACCACGTGCTCGATCTGCCGGCCGTCCGTCCCGGTGGTCGTCGCCGTGCGGCTGTACACCGCGTAGCTGCCAGGAGCCGGCTCGACCGTGCCCGGAACGACCTGGAAGGCGGCCGCGACCTGCGGGATCTTCTTCGGGTCGACCAGCCAGACGTAGTGGCTGCTCACTGAGTAGACCACCCGCGTGCCGGTGCCCGAGGTGGCCGGCAGCGGCGGGACGGTCGGGGTGGCCGAGGCGCTCGGCGCCGCGGCGGTGGCCGTGCCGGCCGCCGTGGTGGTGGCGGCCGAGGGCTTGGGAGCGCCCGCCCGGTCCTGGGCGCCGTTGGCCTGGAAGGCCAGCAGGCTCACCACCGCCAGGGCCCCCAGGGTCAGCCCCGTGACCACCACTCCAGGACCCATCTTCGCCACGTGCCGCTCCCGCTGCCGTCTTTTTACGTACCGCCTTATCGTGCCAGGTCCGTCCGTCGGGGTCGCAGCGCCTCGGATGTGTGTTCCCGGTCGGTACACCTTGCCGATCGGCCGGTCGGCCCAACGTCGGTCTAACCTTGACCCGTGCTGCTGCTCGCGTTCGACACCGCTACCCCCGCCGTCACCGCCGCCGTCCACGACGGCACCGCCGTCCTGGCCGAGGCCCACCAGGTCGACGCCCGACGCCACGGCGAACTGCTGCTGCCCGCGATCGACCGGGTGTTGAGGTCGGCCGGGGTGGACAAGCACCGGCTGACCGGCATCGCGGTCGGCGTCGGCCCGGGCCCGTACACCGGCCTGCGGGTCGGCCTGGTGACCGCCGCCGCGCTCGGCCACGCCCTCGGGCTGCCGGTGCACGGCGTCTGCACCCTGGACGCGATCGCCTTCCAGGCCCGGACCGAGGTCGAGGGCCTGAGCGGGGAGCCGTTCACGGTGGCCACTGACGCGCGCCGCAAGGAGGTCTACTGGGCCTCGTACGACGCCGAGGGCCGCCGCACCGAGGGCCCCGGCGTGGACCGCCCGGCCGAGCTGCCCCCGCAGCACCGCTCCGTCGGCGCCGGCGCGCTGCTGTACCCCGACGCCTTCCCGGGCGCGCACGGCCCCGAGCACGTGTCGGCCGGAGCCCTGGCCGGCTTCGCCGCCGCCGAGCTGGCCGCCGGGCGCGAGCTGCTGCCGAACGTCCCGCTGTACCTGCGCCGTCCGGACGCCCAGGTGCCGGCGGGCTACAAGGCGGTGCTCCCGGCGTGAACCACGGCACCACCCTGCGCCCGATGCGCTGGTGGGACATCGCGCCGGTGATGGAACTGGAGCTGCGGCTCTTCCCCGAGGACGCCTGGTCCACCGGGATGTTCTGGTCCGAGCTGGCCGAGGCCCACGCCGGCGGCACCCGCCACTACACCGTCGCCACCGCCGCCGACGGCGCGATCGTCGGCTACGCCGGGCTGATGGCGATCGCCGGCGAGGGAGACGTCCAGACCATCGCCGTCGACGACCGCCACCAGGGCGGCGGCCTCGGCACGGCGCTGCTCACCGACCTGATCCGGGAGTCCGCCCGGCGCGGCTGCGCCGAGCTGCTGCTGGAGGTGCGGGTGGACAACCCGCGCGCCCAGCGGCTGTACGAGCGCCACGGCTTCGAACCGGTGGGCATCCGGCGCGGCTACTACCAGCCCGCCAACGTCGACGCGCTGGTGATGCGCCTCGACCACCCGAGCCCTGACCGCACTGACCGCACCGACAGCACCGACCCGAAGGACATTGAGGACACCCCCCATGGCTGACGAACCGCTCGTCCTCGGCATCGAGACCTCCTGCGACGAGACCGGCGTCGGCATCGTGCGCGGCACCACGCTGCTGGCCGACGCGGTCGCCTCCAGCGTCAACGACCACGCCCGCTTCGGCGGCGTCGTCCCGGAGATCGCCAGCCGCGCCCACCTGGAGGCGATGGTCCCGACCATCCAGCGCGCCCTGGACACCGCCGGGGTCAAGGCGAGCGACCTGGACGGCATCGCGGTCACCGCCGGCCCCGGCCTGGCCGGCGCGCTGCTGGTCGGCGTCAGCGCCGCGAAGGCGTACGCCTGGGCGCTGGACAAGCCGCTGTACGGGGTCAACCACCTCGCCTCGCACATCTGCGTCGACCAGCTGGAGCACGGCCGGCTGCCCTCGCCGACGATGGCCCTGCTGGTCTCCGGCGGGCACTCCTCGCTGCTGCTCAGCGAGGACATCACCAGCGACGTCCGCCCGCTCGGCGCGACCATCGACGACGCGGCCGGCGAGGCCTTCGACAAGGTCGCCCGGGTGCTCGGCCTGGGCTTCCCCGGCGGCCCGGTGGTCGACCGGACGGCCCGCGAGGGCGACCCCAAGGCGATCGCCTTCCCGCGCGGCCTGTCCGGCCGGAACGACCCCGCGTACGACTTCTCCTTCTCCGGCCTGAAGACCGCCGTCGCCCGCTGGGTGGAGGCCAAGCGCCGGGCCGGCGAGGAGGTGCCGATCGCCGACGTGGCGGCGTCCTTCCAGGAAGCCGTCACCGACGTGCTCACCCGCAAGGCCGTCAAGGCGTGCAAGGACAACGGCGTCGACCACCTGATGATCGGCGGCGGTGTGGCGGCCAACTCGCGGCTGCGCGAGATGGCCCAGCAGCGCTGCGACCGGGCCGGCATCCGGCTGCGGGTGCCCCGGCCGGGCCTGTGCACCGACAACGGCGCGATGGTCGCGGCGCTCGGCGCCGAGATGGTGTGGCGTGACCGCGCGCCGTCCGCCTTCGACCTGTCGGCCGACTCCTCGCTGCCGGTGACCGAGGTCCACGTCCCGGCTGCCGGCCTCGGGCACGAGGACGTCCACGGCCGGGCCTACGACGCCCTCGGCGGCGGCGCCTGATGACCGTCGCCGCGATGTGGGAGGCCCGGGCGGCCGACGGCCGCGCGGCCGAACTCGCCGCCTGGGTACGGGAATCGGCGCTGCCCGCGCTGCGCGGTACGGCCGGTCTGGAGCGCCTCGAACTGTTCTCCGCCCCGGGCGAGAGGGTGCTGCTGATCACCTGGTGGAGCGGCGAGCCGGCGCCGGTCGCCGACCCGCCGGCCGTGCTGCTCGGCCGCCCGGTGCACCGCTGGTCCTTCACCAGCGAGCACGTCGAATAGTCCTGTGCGGGGAACCACGGGCCCGCCGCTACCGTGCATAGCTGAGAGAAAGCTGGACGGAAGCCGGGAGCGCGGTGCGGTGAGCAGGAACGGGCGGAGCAGGACCAGGACCAGGACCTACGCGGCGGGAGCGCTGGCCCTGCTGGCCTTCGCCACCGCGTGCGGTGACAACGGAGGCGGCGGCGCCCCGGCCGCCACCACGGCGCCGCCGGCCGCGCCCCGGCCGACCGGAGCCGCCCCGGCCGGCGGGGGCGCCTCCCCGGGCGCCACCACCGGGGCGGTCGCCGGCGCGGCGGCCTGGGCGAAGTGGAACCTCACCCCGCTCGCGCCCGCCCCGGCGGCGCCCGCCGACAAGCCCGTCAAGCTCGAACGGACCGGCCCGGTGCCGGTGTTCAGCGACGTGAAGACGACCGACAAGGTGGTCTTCATCACCATCGACGACGGCGCCGAGAAGGACCCGAAGTTCGTCGAGATGCTGACCGACCTCAAGGTGCCGATCTCGATGTTCCTGACCAAGGACATCGTCAAGAACGACTACGGCTACTTCAAGCCGCTCCAGGCGCTGGGCAACCACATCCAGAACCACACCGTCACCCACCCGGTGATGAGCAAGCTGTCGCCGGACAAGCAGAAGTCCGAGATCTGCGACGACCAGGCCGCGCTCACCCAGCAGTACGGCACCGCCCCGCTGCTGTTCCGCCCGCCGTTCGGCGACGGCGCCAACACCCCGACGCTCAACACCTCGGTGCAGGAGTGCGGCCCGCGCGCGATCGTGCTGTGGCGCGAATCGATGCAGATCCACGACATGCAGTACCAGGCCGGGGACAAGAAGCTGAAGCCCGGCGACATCATCCTGGCGCACTTCCGCGGCCCCAAGGAGCTCAAGGGCGCCACGATGACCCAGATGTTCGGCGACCTGCTGGCCCGGATCCAGGAGCAGGGCTTCTCGGTGGCCCGGCTGGAGGACTACATCCAGGCCCCCGCCTCGTAGTCCGCGTAGGCCCCGTAGGGCCCCGTAGGCCGCTACGACGCGCGGACCGGCTGCCCCAGCATCATCAGCGGGCCGTGGTCGGTCCGGCTGAGGATCACCGTGACGGTGTTCGGGCCGGAGGGCTTGAGCTGGCGGCGCAGCTCCTCCGGGGTGATCGCCATCCCGCGCTTCTTGATCACCACCGTGCCGACCCCGCGCTCGCGCAGCAGCGCCTTCAGCTTCTTGATGTGGAAGGGCAGCACGTCGGTGAGCTCGAAGGCGTGCGCGTACGGGGTGGCGACCAGCTCGTCCGAGGTCAGGTAGGCGATCTTCGGGTCGATCAGCCGGCCGCCGACCTGCTCGGCGACCTCGGCCACCAGGTGCGCCCGGATCACCGCGCCGTCCGGCTCGTACAGGTAGCGCCCCACCGGGCCGGCCGGCGGGTCGGGCAGGTCGCCGCCGGTCAGGACGGCGCCCTGCGGCAGCAGGGTGGCGCGGTGCGGGTGGGCGGCCTTGGTGCCGAACCAGAGCACCGCCTCCTTGACGTCGCCGTGGTCGGACACCCACTCGGCCTCGGCGTCCGCCGGGACGGCCTCGTGCGGGATGCCCGGCGCGACCTTCAGCGCCCCGATCGGGGCCCGCCGGCCGGCCGCGACCGCCCAGGAGAGCGGCGGGGCGTACGCCTCCGGGTCGAACACCCGGCCGCGCGAGGTCCGCCGGGCGGGGTCGGTGAACACCGCGTCGTAGCCGGCCACGTCCACGTCGGCGACGTCCGCGCAGCGCACCTCGACCAGCTCGGCCAGGCCCAGCGCGGCGGCGTTCGCGGCGGTGGCGGCGCAGGCCGCCGGGTCCTTGTCGACGGCCAGCACCTCGACGCCCGCCCGGGCCAGCGCCAGCACGTCCCCGCCGATGCCGCAGCACAGGTCCGCCAGCCGCCGCACGCCCAGCTCGGCGAACCGCCGCGCCCGCCACTCGGCGACGCTGCGCCGGGTGGACTGCTCGACCCCGTTGGGCGTGAAGTACATCAGGTCGGCGTCCGCCCCGAACTTCGCCCGCGCCCGCTGCCGCAGCCGCGCCTGCCCGAAGGCCGCCGACACCAGCTCCGCCGGGTGCTCCCGCCGCAGCCGGGTGGCCAGCGCCAGCTCCTCCTCGGGGGTGAACTCGCGCAACTCGGCGAGCAGGGCCTGGCCCTCGGGCGTCAGCAGCGGCTGGAGGTTCTCGGTGTCCACGGGGCCATTCTCGCCGGTCACAGGCCGGGGTAGCCCGCCATCGCCCAGCCCGGCACAAGGAAGGGCGCCACGGCGGCGGCGGCCGGCAGGACCGCGTACCCGGCACGCCGGGTACGGAAGGCGACGGACAGGGGCCCCCCGAGGCCGGCGGCCACGCCGATGAGCAGCCCGACGGGGACGATCACGTCCGCCGCGTCCGTGGCGGCGAAGCCGAGCCGGAGGGTCAGCCAGAACGCGACGAGCGGGATCACCGCGAGCACCGGCAGGAGAACCGCGGAGAGCAGGATGTCGTCGGTGCGGGACGGTCCTACGCGTACCGGGGTATCGGTCATGGCACGAGTGTGTCGAGCGGTCGGCCGGGCGCACATGAGTACGAGTACTCATCCGTCATTCCCGGACCTCACGGGCGCGTCGTTGGCACTCTGGTTGACTGAGTGCTAACACAGGCCTATGGTCGTCCTTGGCACTCCCCACCGGGGGAGTGCTAATGCGAGAACGTGTGTCTGACCCCCGCGACGGCAGACCCGCAGGCTCGCCCTACCCGTTAGAAAACCCCGTAATCTCCGAAGGGGAGCTCGGACGTGACCACCAGCAGCAAGGTTGCCATCAAGCCGCTCGAGGACCGCATTGTGGTCCAGCCGCTCGACGCCGAGACCACCACGGCCTCCGGCCTGGTTATCCCGGACACCGCCAAGGAGAAGCCCCAGGAGGGCGTCGTCCTGGCCGTCGGCCCGGGCCGCTTCGAGGACGGCCAGCGTCTGCCGCTCGACGTCGCCGTGGGTGACATCGTCCTGTACTCGAAGTACGGCGGCACCGAGGTGAAGTACCAGGGCGAGGAGTACCTGGTGCTCTCCGCTCGCGACGTTCTCGCCATCATCGAGAAGTAAGTCGTCCCCGACCCGCCCCGGATCCGTGTCCTTCGTGACAGTGGCCCGGGGCGTGGTTGTTGGTTCACGTAGTTCGGCGGCCGGGCCGGCCGCAGCCCCGAGGGAATAGGGAACATGGCGAAGATCCTGCAGTTCGACGAGGACGCCCGCCGCTCGCTGGAGCGCGGTGTCAACAAGCTGGCCGACACCGTCAAGGTGACCATCGGCCCCAAGGGCCGCAACGTCGTCATCGACAAGAAGTTCGGCGCCCCGACCATCACCAACGACGGTGTCACCATCGCCCGCGAGGTCGAGCTGGACGACCCGTACGAGAACCTTGGCGCGCAGCTCGTCAAGGAGGTCGCCACCAAGACCAACGACGTCGCGGGTGACGGCACCACCACCGCCACCGTGCTGGCCCAGGCCCTGGTCAACGAGGGTCTGCGCAACGTCGCCGCCGGTGCCGGCCCCGCCGCCCTGAAGAAGGGCATCGACAAGGCCGTCGCCGCCGTCTCCGAGCACCTGCTCTCCATCGCCCGCGAGATCGAGGGCAAGGACGACGTCGCCGCCGTCGCGTCCCTCTCCGCGCAGGACACCCAGGTCGGCGAGCTGATCGCCGAGGCGATCGACAAGGTCGGCAAGGACGGTGTCATCACCGTCGAGGAGTCGAACACCTTCGGCGTGGAGCTGGACTTCACCGAGGGCATGCAGTTCGACAAGGGCTACCTGTCGCCGTACTTCGTCACCGACGCGGAGCGGCAGGAGGCGGTCCTGGAGGACCCGTACATCCTGATCAACCAGGGCAAGATCTCCTCCATCCAGGAGCTGCTGCCGCTGCTGGAGAAGATCCTGCAGGGCGGTGCCACCAAGCCGCTGCTGATCATCGCCGAGGACGTCGACGGCGAGGCGCTGTCGACCCTGGTCGTGAACAAGATCCGTGGCACCTTCAACGCCGTCGCCGTCAAGGCCCCGGGCTTCGGCGACCGCCGCAAGGCGATCCTCGGCGACCTGGCCACCCTGACCGGCGGCACGGTCATCTCCGAGGAGGTCGGCCTCAAGCTCGACCAGGTCGGCCTGGACGTGCTGGGCACCGCCCGCCGCGTGACCATCACCAAGGACGAGACCACCGTCGTCGACGGTGCCGGTGACACCGAGGCCGTGGCCGGCCGCGTCGCCCAGATCAAGGGTGAGATCGCCGCCACCGACTCCGACTGGGACCGCGAGAAGCTGCAGGAGCGCCTGGCCAAGCTGGCCGGCGGCGTCTGCGTCATCAAGGTCGGCGCCGCCACCGAGGTGGAGCTGAAGGAGCGCAAGCACCGCCTGGAGGACGCCATCTCGGCGACCCGTGCCGCGGTCGAGGAGGGCATCGTCGCCGGCGGTGGCGCCTCCCTGGTCCACGCCGCCAAGGTGCTGGACGGTGGCCTGGGCCTGTCGGGTGACGAGGCGACCGGTGTCGCGGTCGTCCGCAAGGCGCTGCACGAGCCGCTGCGCTGGATCGCCCAGAACGCCGGCCTCGAGGGCTACGTCATCACCCACAAGGTCGCCGAGCTGGAGACCGGCCACGGCTACAACGCGGCCACCGGCGAGTACGGCGACCTGCTGAAGGCCGGCGTCATCGACCCGGTCAAGGTCACCCGCTCCGCCCTGGAGAACGCCGCCTCGATCGCCTCCCTGCTGCTCACCACCGAGACCCTCGTGGTGGAGAAGAAGGAGGAGGAGGCCGACAACGGTCACGGCCACTCCCACGGTCACGGCCACTCGCACTGAGGCCCGAACCACTGACCGGAGGCCCGGTCCGCACCCCGCGAGGGGTGTCGGGCCGGGCCTCCGGCTGTTACTCGCCCACTCGCCTCCGGGGCGCTCTGACCCGGTGCCGACGGTCGGCGCTCCCTCGCTCGTGCCTCGCTCCCTCGCTTCTCCCTTTCGGCACCGGCGCGCCCCTTCGGCTCGGGGCTGTTACTCGCCCACTCGCCTCCGGGGCGCTCTGACCCGGTGCCGACGGTCGGTGCTCCCTCGCTCGTGCCTCGCTCCCTCGCTTCTCCCTTTCGGCACCGGCGCGCCCCTTCGGCTCGGGGCGGTTACTCGCCCGCTCTCCCGTGACGCCGCTCGGGGCGCTTGCTCGCCCGCTCGCCCGTGACGCCGCTCGGGGCGGCGCGGCTTGAGGCTTCAATCATCAGTAGAATTTTGCAGAACGCAAAGATTGCCTTATAACTAAGGCATGATCGAGGCCCGCCATCTGCGCGTCCTGCGTGCCGTCGCCCGCACCGGCTCCTTCTCCGCCGCCGCCCGTGAGCTGGGGTGTACGCAGCCTGCCATCAGTCAGCAGATGAAGGCCCTGGAGAAGTCCGTGGACACCCCGCTGGTGGTCCGCTCGGGCCGCGGGATGCAGCTCAGCGAGGCCGGGCGGGTCCTGCTCAAGCATGCCACCGGGATCCTGGCGGGGCTCTCCGCCGCCGAGGAGGAGGTGGCCGCGATCGCCGGACTGCGGGCCGGCCGGGTGCGACTGGTCTCCTTCCCGACCGCGAGTTCCACCCTGGTGCCGCCCGCCGTAGCCCGGCTGCGGGACGGCCATCCGGGGGTGCGCGTGTCGCTGGTCGAGGCGGAGCCGCCGGAGTCGCTGGCGATGCTGCGCGGCGGCGAGTGCGAGATCGCGCTGGCCTTCCGCTACCCGCAGTCCGACGGCGCGGCCGCGCTGCCGGTGTCCGCGCACAGCACCCCCCGCGAGGCGCGGGCCGAGGCCAACCTGGAGGCCCAGCAGCTGTCGGCCGGGACCGACTGGTCCGATCTGGTGGTCACCCCGCTGCTGGACGACCCGCTGGTGGGCCTGCTGCCCGCCGCCCACCCGCTGGCCGGGCGGGGCGGGCCGGTGGAGCTGGCCGAGCTGGCGGGGGAGCAGTGGATCGCCGGCTGCCCGCAGTGCCGGGGGCACCTGGTGGAGCTCTGCGCGGGGGCCGGATTCGAGCCCCGGATCGACTTCGCGACGGACGACTACCCGGCGGTGGTCGGCCTGGTGGCGGCCGGGCTGGGGGTGGCGGTGCTGCCCCAGCTGGCCCTGCAGTCGGTGCGCCCTGACGGCGTGTCGACGGTGCCGGTGCGGACGGCTTCGGGGGCGCCGGCGGTTCGCCGGGTGGTCGCGCTGACCCTGCCGGACCTGGCCGAGGTGCCGGCTGTGGCCTTGATGCTGGAGCGGCTGGCCGAGGCGGCGGGCGCCCGCTGACGGTGGGTGACGGAACTCCCGTAGGTCCCGTACCGACTGTGAGCGGGCTGAGGCGCCGAGAAGAAACGTTTCTTCACGGCGCGTCGTGGAGGCGGGTCTAGCGCTGCGCGACCGCCGGCGGGGCCAGTGGGACCTCCACCAGCCGGTGCCGCGAGCGTCCCAGCATCTCCTCGCGCTCGTCCTCGGTCATCCCGCCCCAGACGCCGTACGGTTCGCGGACCGCCAGGGCGTGCGCCGCGCATTCGGCGATCACCGGGCAGCGCATGCAGACCTCCTTGGCGCTGGCCTCGCGCGAACTGCGCGCGGCCCCGCGCTCGCCCTCCGGGTGGAAGAAGAGCGAGCTGTCCACGCCACGGCAGGCTGCGGAGAGCTGCCAGTCCCAGAGGTCCGCATTGGGACCGGGGAGGCGGGAGAAATCTGCCATGGCTCATTCCCTTCAGAGGCCGTCGGCCGCAGGCCGGGAACTCGGCGGGCTGCTGCCGAGCGGTACGGCGGGGCTTCGATGCACTGGTGTGGACACCTGGAAATATGACTTAAGGCGACTCCATGGACAAGTCACCCACACACTGGCACAACAGTCAATGACCATACGAAAGCTATAAAAACGGGCAAAGTGGGCAAGGGCCTTCGGCGGGCGCGGGCGTGGCAATTGGGTGGCCAACGGGCGCGCGACGCACCGAATCGGTGTGCGGGTCGCACGCCCACCGCGCGCGAGCTGCGGAAAAGTGCGGCGTGTGCACCGCGATGCGGCTGATCGGTAACGAGTCGGCCACGTACAGTGGTGGAGATGGCCCTGAAGGCCGTAACTCATTCGAGTGACGGTCGTTGGAAGTGCGGAGGCGGTTAGCGGGCGTCGGACATCGGGAACGATCGCGGGCAAGTTGGGGCGATCAGCACGGAGTCTGCCGCCGATCGGCCGTGTCGGAGAGGTTCGTACCAGCCAGGAGGCTCAACGTGACGCGGATCAGCTGCGGAGGACGACAGTCATGACTTCCGTTCTCGTTTGCGACGATTCCCCGCTCGCCCGCGAGGCGCTTCGCCGCGCGGTCGCGACCGTACCCGGTGTGGACCGGGTCACCACCGCGACGAACGGGGAGGAGGTCCTCCGCCGCTGGGTGGCCGACCGCTCCGATCTCGTTCTGATGGACGTCCGGATGCCCGGCCTCGGCGGGGTCGAGACGGTCCGGCGACTGCTGTCCGCCGACCCGGGCGCGCGGATCATCATGCTCACCGTCGCCGAGGACCTCGACGGTGTCGCGCTCGCGGTGGCCGCGGGCGCCCGCGGGTACCTGCACAAGGACGCCTCGCGCGCCGAGCTGCGGGCCACCGTCACCCAGGCCCTCGCCGACCCGACCTGGCGGCTCGCCCCGCGCCGGCTGCGCAGCCCCGACATGGGTGCCGCGCCGACCTTGACGGCGCGTGAGATCCAGGTGCTGGAGGGCATGAGCCACGGCCGCAGCAACGCCGAGATCGGGCGCGAGCTGTTCCTGTCCGAGGACACCGTCAAGACGCACGCCCGACGGCTGTTCAAGAAGCTCGGGGCCTCCGACCGCGCGCACGCGGTGGCGCTGGGTTTCCGCTGGGGCCTGGTCCGCTGACCACCGGCGGCGCCGCCGGGTGCGGCGCGCCACCGGTGATCCCCGGGGCGGATGCCGCACGGGCGTGTGACGTTACGGTCCCGAGGTTGCACCATGGAGGAGTGGAGCACCTCGGGGACCAGCGGACAGGCACTGTGGCGAACCACGCAGCCGCAGGACACTCGGCGGACGGCGCGACGGACGGAACCACCGACGGCGGGGCGGGAGGCGGCACGGTGCAGGAGGGGCCGGTGGTGCGCGGCACGCCCTACGGTGCCGCAGCGCATAACGTTCCGGTGCACAACTCCGGACGCGGTGCCGCGTTTTCCCGCTCGACCAGGCACCATGGACCGATGCGCGACGACGTCGCCGGTGCGTCCGGCCAGGCGGACCCGGTGGAGGCCGAGCCCTCCGGCCCGGGTCACGATCCGTCGTACGCCGATTCCGACGGCCCGGGCGGTTCCGGTGCCGACGTCGGACTACGCCGCCCGCCGGTGCTCGGTACGGGCAGCTCGCCGCTGGTGGGCGAGCTGGTCGCGGCCGCCGTGCGCGGCGAGGGGCCGGCGATCGACGCCCTGCTCGCCTATGTCCACCCGCTGGCGCTGCGGTACTGCCGCGCCAGGCTGGTCCGGCTGCCCGGCGGGGCCCGGCACCACGTGGACGACGTCGCGCAGGAGGTCTGCGTCGCCGTGCTCTGCGCGCTGCCCCGGTACAAGGACCAGGGGCGGCCGTTCGAGGCCTTCGTGTACGGCATCGCCGCCCACAAGATCGCCGATCTGCAGCGGGCCGCGATGCGCGGGCCCGGTTCGACCGTCGTCCCGCAGGACGACCTGCCGGAGGTGCCGGACGAGGCGCTCGGCCCGGAGGAGCAGGCGCTGCTGAGCAGCGACGCGGCCTGGGCGAAGGAGCTGCTGTCCAACCTTCCGGCCCGTCAGCGCGAGCTGGTGCTGCTGCGGGTGGCCGCCGGGCTGTCGGCGGAGGAGACCGGCGAGGTGCTCGGCATGTCGCCGGGGGCCGTCCGGGTGGCCCAGCACCGGGCGCTCAGCCGGCTGCGGGCGCTCGCGGAGGAGTCCTCCTGACCTCGGCCGTTCTCGCCGGCTGGCCACTGGGGGTAGCTGTCGGCTGGGGCTGTCGGCTGGGGTTGGGGCAAGCAACGGGGCGGGGTTGTTGTCAAGGGCACACGAGGACACATTCGCGGTGCCAGTACCATGGGGTATCGGCGCCTGGGCGGGTTGCCAAAGTTTCACGGGTGCGCGCGGGGTCCCCTTGGAGGATCCTCCCATTGCACCCGGCTTCGGCGGTCTGCGCGAGTGAGCGATGAATGCGCCCCCACCCTCAGGGCGTGAGCGGATAAGGCCGGCCACGGAAGGTACCCCCAAATGTCTTACAACGCCGCAGGCGTACCCGAGAAGTTCGCCATGCTCGGGCTCACGTTCGATGACGTCCTGCTGCTGCCCGGGGCCTCCGAGGTGCTGCCGAACCAGGTGGACACGTCCTCGCGGGTCTCCCGGAACGTCCGCGTCAACATCCCGCTGCTCTCCGCGGCGATGGACAAGGTCACCGAGGCGCGGATGGCCATCGCGATGGCGCGCCAGGGCGGCGTCGGCGTGCTGCACCGCAACCTGTCGGTCGAGGACCAGGCCAACCAGGTCGACCTGGTGAAGCGCTCCGAGTCCGGCATGGTCACCGACCCGATCACGGTCGGCCCGGACACCACGCTGGCCGAGGCCGACGCGCTGTGCGCCAAGTTCCGCATCTCCGGCGTGCCGATCGCCGACGAGGCGGGCAAGCTGCTCGGCATCGTCACCAACCGCGACATGGCCTTCGAGTCCGACCGCAGCCGCCAGGTCCGCGAGATCATGACCCCGATGCCGCTGATCACCGGCAAGGTCGGCATCTCCGGCGTCGACGCGATGGCACTGCTGCGCCGCCACAAGATCGAGAAGCTGCCGCTGGTCGACGACGAGGGCCGGATCAAGGGCCTGATCACCGTCAAGGACTTCGTCAAGGCCGAGCAGTACCCGAACGCCGCCAAGGACGCCGAGGGTCGGCTGCTGGTCGGCGCGGCCGTCGGCGCCAGCGCCGAGGCGTTCGACCGGGCCCAGGCCCTGGTCGAGGCCGGCGTGGACTTCCTCGTGGTGGACACCTCGCACGGCCACAGCCACAACGCGCTGGCCTGGATCGCGAAGATCAAGTCGGCCGTCGGGGTCGACGTGGTCGGCGGCAACGTTGCCACCCGCGACGGCGCCCAGGCGCTGATCGACGCCGGCGTGGACGGCGTCAAGGTCGGCGTCGGCCCCGGCTCCATCTGCACCACCCGCGTGGTCGCCGGCATCGGCGTCCCGCAGATCACCGCCATCTACGAGGCCGCGCTGGCCTGCCGGGCGGCCGGCGTGCCGGTCATCGGCGACGGTGGCCTGCAGTACTCCGGCGACATCGGCAAGGCGCTGGCCGCCGGTGCCGACACCGTCATGCTCGGCTCGCTGCTGGCCGGCTGCGAGGAGTCCCCGGGCGAGCTGCTGTTCATCAACGGCAAGCAGTTCAAGTCCTACCGCGGCATGGGCTCCCTGGGCGCCATGCAGTCCCGCGGCCAGGGCCGCTCCTACTCCAAGGACCGCTACTTCCAGGCCGAGGTGGCCTCGGACGACAAGCTCGTCCCCGAGGGCATCGAAGGCCAGGTGCAGTACCGCGGCCCGCTGTCGGCCGTCCTGCACCAGCTGGTCGGCGGTCTGCGCCAGACCATGGGCTACGTCGGCGCCGGCACCATCGCCGAGATGGAGAGCAAGGGCCGCTTCGTCCGGATCACCTCGGCGGGCCTCAAGGAGAGCCACCCGCACGACATCCAGATGACCGTCGAGGCGCCGAACTACTCGACCCGCTGACCGGTCCGTACGGCACGAACCACCGAGGGCCCGCCGCTGCACCGCAGCGGCGGGCCCTCGCCCGTCCGGGGAACGGGCCGTCGGGGCGGGGCCGCCGGTAGTACGGGATACTGGGTGCGGCCGGGGTGACCCGGCGGGCATGAGCAACACAGCAGAAGGGCTCGAAGTGACTGAGATCGAGATCGGGCGAGGCAAGCGCGGCCGCCGGGCGTACGCCTTCGACGACATCGCCGTCGTCCCCAGCCGCCGTACCCGGGACCCGAAGGAGGTCTCGATCGCCTGGCAGATCGACGCCTACCGCTTCGAGCTGCCGTTCCTGGCAGCCCCCATGGACAGTGTGGTCTCGCCGCAGCAGGCCATCGCCATCGGCCGCCTCGGCGGCCTGGGCGTGCTGAACCTCGAGGGCCTCTGGACCCGCTACGAGGACCCGCAGCCGCTGCTGGACGAGATCGCCTCGATCACCGACGCGTCCACCGCGACCCGCCGGCTGCAGGAGGTCTACGCCGCGCCCATCCGCGCCGAGCTGATCAAGCAGCGGATCCAGGAGGTCCGCGACTCCGGCGTGGTCACCGCCGCCGCGCTCTCGCCGCAGCGCACCGCCGAGTTCTCCAAGGCCGTGGTGGACGCCGGCGTCGACGTCTTCGTCATCCGCGGCACCACCGTCTCGGCCGAGCACGTCTCCAGCGGCGCCGAGCCGCTCAACCTCAAGCAGTTCATCTACGAGCTGGACGTCCCGGTGATCGTCGGCGGCTGCGCCACGTACACCGCGGCCCTGCACCTGATGCGGACCGGCGCGGCCGGCGTGCTGGTCGGCTTCGGTGGTGGTGCCGCCCACACCACCCGCAACGTGCTCGGCATCCAGGTGCCGATGGCCACCGCCGTCGCCGACGTGGCCGCCGCCCGCCGCGACTACATGGACGAGTCCGGCGGCCGCTACGTGCACGTGATCGCGGACGGCGGCGTCGGCTACAGCGGCGACATCCCGAAGGCCGTCGCCTGCGGCGCCGACGCCGTGATGATCGGTGCCGCGCTGGCCCGCGCCACCGACGCCCCGGGCAAGGGCTTCCACTGGGGCATGGAGGCCGTCCACGAGGAGCTGCCGCGCGGCAAGCGGGTGGACCTCGGCACGGTCGGCACCACCGAGGAGATCCTCACCGGTCCGTCGCACACCCCGGACGGCACCATGAACCTGTTCGGTGCGCTGCGCCGCGCGATGGCCACCACCGGCTACACGGAGCTCAAGGAGTTCCAGCGGGTCGAGGTGACGGTCACCCCGGCGCTCGACCGCTGAGTCGCGTCCCGACGAAGGCCCCCGCCGACTCCCTGGGTTCCAGGAGTCGGGCGGGGGCCTTCGGGCTGTCCGGGGGCCGGGGGGCGGCTGTCGTCCGTGGGGGTCAGCCGCGGTCGGCGGTGCGGCGGGTGAGGAGGAAGCCGCCGACGAGGGCGATGGCGTAGAAGGCGGCGTCGAGCGGGCGGAGGTCGGCACGCCAGGTCGTCAGGGTGTCGTACAGGAGCCCTCGCGGGCCGGGGCCGTCGGCGTGCACCCGGCGGAGGTGTTCGGTCAGCTGGCCGAGGAGGAGCGCGCCGGCCGCGAGGAGGGCGCCGAGCGGCGGGAGCAGCCGGTTCCGGCCACCGAGCAGGCCGAGCGGGAGGGCGACCAGGCCGGCCGGGGCGATGGCCAGCCAGCCGAGGCTGTCCGCGGCCCGCAGCGGGGCGCAGCCGTAGGCCAGGCCGCCGAGCAGCATGGCGAGGACGGCGAGGGCGACGGCCAGGGCGGTGCGGCGGCGGGGGGTGGTCCGGGGCGCGGGGGTGACCGGGTCGTAACCGGTCACCGGGGCGCCGGGCATGCCGGGCGCCACGTAGCCGTCGGGGGAGGTCGGAGGGGGTGCGACCGAGTAGTGCTGGGCGGTGCGCGGCCGGGCCGAGGGGCCGTCAGTGCCCGGTGCGGGTGCGGTCATGGGCGTCGAATCCCCCCGGAAAAGACGATGAGCTGCCGAACGGTAGCAGTGAATCGAACGGATCTTGGCGAGTTTTCGATCACAGATCGGGCACGGAGCGCCGCACCCGTTCCGGTTCGTCCCAGCTTGGAGCGGGGGGCGGGTGGTCCTGGGCCCCCGGGACAGGGGATGATGGAGGCTTGGGCGTTCGGGCCCGGCCGGTCCGACGCGCCGTCACCACGACCGCCAGCAGCACATGGGGGAACGTTCCGAATGACCCAGGCGAAGGGTTCCACCGGCCGCCTCCTGGCCGGCCGCTACCGCCTGAACGGCGTGCTCGGACGCGGCGGCATGGGCACTGTCTGGCGCGCCGAGGACGAGATGCTCGGCCGGACCGTCGCGGTCAAGGAACTGCGGATGAACGCCAGCGTCGAGGAGGAGGAGAAGCACCGGCTGATCGTCCGGACGCTGCGCGAGGCCAAGGCGACCGCCCGGATCCGGCACACCTCCGCGGTCACCGTCTTCGACGTGGTCGACGAGGACGACCGGCCGTGGATCGTCATGGAGCTGGTCGAGTCCCGCTCGCTGGCCGACGTCATCCGCGAGGACGGGCCGCTCGCGCCCGGCCGGGCCGCCGAGATCGCGCTCGACGTGCTGGGCGTGCTGATCGCCGCGCACGCGCTGGGCATCCTGCACCGGGACGTGAAGCCCTCCAACGTGCTGATCGGCGAGGACGGCCGGGTCGTGCTGACCGACTTCGGCATCGCCAGCGTGGAGGGCGACGCCTCGGTCACCTCCACCGGCATGCTGGTCGGCGCGCCCTCGTACATATCCCCGGAGCGGGCCCGCGGGCAGAAGCCCGGGCCGCCGGCCGACCTGTGGTCGCTGGGCGGCACGCTGTACGCGATGGTCGAGGGGCGGCCGCCGTACGACCGCGGCTCGGCACTGGCCACGCTGACCGCGGTGATGACCGAGGACCTGGTCACGCCGGTGAACGCCGGGGCGCTGCGGCCGGTGATCGAGGGGCTGCTGGAGAAGGACCCGGCCGATCGGCTGGACGCCTCGCAGACCCGGTCGATGCTCAAGCGGGTGGTCGCGGACGCGACCGTGAGGGCCGAGTCGACCACCGAGCACGCGGTGCCGATGGGGAAGCCGGCCGCCGCGGCGGAGTCGAAGGCCGAGTCCGAGTCGAAGGCCGAGTCCGAGGCGAAGCCGCCGGCGGAGGCGAAGCCGCAGTCGGAGTCGGAGCCGAAGAGGCCCGAGGACGGCCGGAAGCGGACCGTGGGCGGGCTGCTGGGGACGGTCCGGGTGGGCAGCCGGGCCCGGGACGAGGAGCCACCCGCAGCCGCCGTGGCGGATCCCGTCACGGCGGCGGCGGAGCCGGTGCCCGAGCCGATCCGGCCGGTGACCAGCGAGTGGACCTTGGGCGCGACGCAGGCCGCCGGGGCGAACCCGCGCACCGGCCGGCGACGGCTGGCCATCGCCACCGTGGTCGTGGTGCTGCTGCTGATCGCGGGAGTGGTCGCGGTGGTCCAGGCCCTCGGTGGCGGTACCGGCGACACGAAGGGCGCGGCCACCCACAGCGCGGGCGCCACCACGCCGGGGGCGGCGACCACGGACGCCACGCCGAGCGCCACACCGCCCGCGCCGGAGCCGGTGCCCGCCGGCACCGCCCCCGGGACGCCGGGCACGGACGCCACCACGCCCGCCGCTCCCGTGCCCGCGCAGCCCGCCACCACGCCTGGCGCCACCACGCCCGCGGCTCCCGTGCAGCCCCCGGTGCCCGCCCAGACCCCGGCGCAGCCCGCACCGGGCGGCGCGGTGCCGGCCGGGTACCACGAGTACAAGGACCCGAGCGGCTTCTCGGTCGTGCTGCCGGACTGGCTGCAGCCGAGCAGCTCGGACGCCAACCGGAGGATCTTCAAGAACGCGGCCGACGGCAGTCAGCTGCGGATCGAGTGGACGACCACGCCGGGCGCCAGCGCCGTCGCCGACTGGCAGGAGTCCGAGCCCGGCCTGCGCGGCCAGGTCAGCAACTACCAGCGGCTGAACCTGTCCGCGATCTCCTACCGGCAGTGGAGCAACGCCGCGGACTGGGAGTGGACCAGCGGCACGCCCAAGACGCACTCGCTCAACCGCGGCTTCGTGACCGGGACTCCGGCCAAGTACGGCTACTCGATCTACTGGATCGTCCCGGATGCGGAGTGGTCCGCGCAGGCCCCGGTCCGGGACGTCGTCTTCGGCAGTTTCCAGCCCGCGCCGTAGCCAGCGCTGGGCCCACGGGGGACGGGTTCAGCGGGGACGGGTTCAGCCGATCAGGCGCTGCTTGGCCCGGGTGAACTCGTCCTCGGTGAGCGCCCCGGAGGCGTGCAGGGCGGCCAACCGCTCCAGCCGGCCGACGAGTTGCTCGCCCTCGCCGAGCGCGGCAGGGTCCGTCGGTGCGGCGGCGGCGGCGGCGGGCGCGGCCGGCGGGGCGGTGCGGGCGAGCCGGGCGGACTCCCGTACCTGCTCGGCGAAGACGTCGGCCTTGACCACGTCCTCGAAGCGGTGCGAGCCGGTCAGCGCGACGACCGTCAGCACCTCGCCGTTGAGCTTGGTGCGGGTCACGGTGGCGTCGGTGACGGCGGTGAGCGGAACCGGTACCGGAGGCTTCCCGTCTTTCAGGAAGAGCAGCCGATGGGTGGTCAGCACGAGCATCCCCTTGCGGAAGTGGTCGGGGTGGCGCCCGGCGGTGGAGGCGACCGGCTTCTCGCCGTCGATGACCGTCCCCTCGACCGTGCGGACGGCCTCCGCCCGGTTCGCCTGGTTGTTGTTTCCCGTCACCTTGAAGGCGGTGTCGATCAGATCGGTCCAGTCCATGGGACCGAGCGTAAAGGAGCCGCTCAGTAGGCTGCTCGGTGAGCGAGAGGAACTGGCATGCGAGGCGGCCCCGGGCAGTTGCTGGCGGGACGGTACCGGCTGACGGACCGTCCCGAACCTTTCCGCGCCCAGGCGGTGGACGAGCGGACCGGCGAATCGGTGTTGCTGCGTGCCCTGGAGCTGCCCGCGCTGCTGACCGCCGGTCAGGACCCGGAGGACGTGGCACCCGCCCAGGCGGACCGGCTGGTGCGGCGGGTGGCGGCGGTCGGCTCGGCCGCGCCGGCCGCGCACCCGCGGCTGCTGCGCGGGGTCGGGGCCTTCGCCGAGGGCGAGCTGTTGTGGACGGCGGAGGAGCGGCCGGCCGGGCTGACGGCGGCCGAACTGCTGGTCGGCGGGCCGGTCCCGCCGTACCGGGCGGCCGAGTTGGCGGCGGACCTGGCCGGCGCGCTGCGGGCGCTGCACGGGGCCGGGCTCACGCACGGCAACCTGACCGCCGAGTCGGTGCTGCTCTGCGAGGACGGTGCGGCGATGCTCGGCGGACTGCTCGCCGGGGTGGCGGAGGAGGCGCTGGCCGAGGAGCTCGGCGGGCCGGGCGGACGGCGCCGGTACGACGTACGGGCCACCCTGGTCGGCCCGGTGGCGGAGCGCTGGCCGCTGGACGGCGGCCCGGCGGGCGACTGCTGGGCGCTCGGGGTGCTGGTGCACCGGCTGGTCACCGGCCGCTCGCCGTACCCGGAGGGCGGCGTGCCGGAGCTGGTGACGGCCGTACGGGACGGGCGGCGCGAGCACTCGGCGGTCTGCGGGCCGCTGGGGCCGCTGGTCGAGCGGCTGCTGCAGCCCGACCCGGTGCTGCGGCCGACCGCGGAGGCGGTGTGGCGCGAGTTGGTGGAGCTGCTGGCGGGCGCGCCGGAGCCGGTGGACGAGGAGCGGGTGGCGCGGGCGGTGACGCTGAAGCCGGAGGCGCCGCTGGTGCCGGTGCGGCCGCGCCGGGGCGCCCGGGTCGGCCGACGGGGTGGAAACGCCGGGGGTTCCGGGAAGGCCGGGGCGGGCGACGGCGCCGGTAACGGGCCCGGTGGCGGGGTGAAACCGCCGCGGATACCCCCCTCCCTCCTGGGTCCGCTGCTGGTGGGGGGCGTCTTTGTCCTGCTGGCGCTGGGAATGGTCGCCGTGGTGCTGTTCGCAGGCTGACGGCCCGGGCGGATCCGGCACCGCTGGTCCGGGAGGTGGGCGTGATTACCGAGGGCGGCACCGTACGCCTAATGTGTGCGTGGGATTTGTTCGAACAGTGGTCTGCACCAGGCCATCCGTCGCGGTGACGGCAGGCGGAATGTGTGGGGGAGCGGTCGCGGATGGGCGTGCAGGACCGGCCGGAGGCGGCCGAGGCGGAGCGGTTGCTGGCCGGGCGGTACGAGCTCGGCGAGCGGCTCGGCCGGGGCGGCATGGGCACCGTCTGGCGGGCCTGGGACCGGATGCTCGACCGGGAGGTCGCGGTCAAGGAGCTGACCGTCAACCACCTGCCCGAGGAGGACCTGCAGATCCTGCACACCCGGATGAAGCGCGAGGCCAGCGCGGCCGCGCGGATCAAGCACCCCGGTGTGATCACCGTGCACGACGTGCTGGAGCAGGACGGCCGGCCGTGGATCGTGATGGAGCTGGTCGACGGCCGCTCGCTGGCCGACGTGATCAGCCAGGACGGCACCCTGCAGCCGCGCGCCGCCGCCGAGGTCGGCAGCCAGGTGCTCGCCGCCCTGCACCGCGGCCATCAGCTGGGCGTGCTGCACCGGGACGTGAAGCCGGCCAACGTGCTGCTGGAGCGCGGCACCGGGCGGGTGGTGCTGCTGGACTTCGGCATCGCGAAGTACGAGGGCTCGACCGAGCTGACCCGGCCGGGCGACCTGGTCGGCTCGCCGGACTACCTGGCGCCGGAGCGCGCCCAGGGCGAGCGGCCCGGCCCGGCCTCCGACCTGTGGGGCCTCGGGGCCACGCTGTACGCGGCGGTCGAGGGCCAGTCGCCGTTCCGCCGGGACTCGCCGATCAGCACGCTGGCCGCGGTGGTCGACGAGCCGCTGCCGGAGTCGCGCCGCGCCGGGCCGCTGGGGCCGGTACTGGCCGCGCTGATGGCCAAGGACCCGGCTGACCGGCCGACCGCGGACGAGGTGGCCCGGATGCTGGCCGAGGTGCAGGCCGGGCACACGATGGGCTTCAAGGCCGTCGCGCCGGTGCGGCTGCCCACCCAGTCGGTACCGGTGGTGGACCGCAGAGAGCACCGGGCGGAGGCCGCGGAGGCCCCGGACGGGAGCACCGAGGGCTCCGAGGGGCCGACCGAGCCGCGGGCGTCCGCCGGTGACCCCGCCGCAGCCGCCCCAGTCGCTGCCGTCGCGGCCTCCGGCGTCGTGGCCCCCGCCGTCCAGGACACCTCCGGGGGCGGGGTGGCCGCCGGGCAGGCGCACACCGCGCCCGTCGCGCCGGTACCGCACTCCGTCACGCCCGCGCGCGGCCCGGCCAAGCGCCGCAGCACCGCGAAGATCGTCGCCATCGCGGTGGCCGTCGGCCTGCTGGCGGCCGCGGGGACCTTCCTCGCCACCCAGCACGTGGTGGGCGACGGCTCCGACGACCCGACGCCGACCGGTCCGGTCGAGTCGACCGGACCGGGGCCCAGCAGCGACGCCAGCCCCCCGAGCGCGGCGCCCGACGGCTACCACTGGGTCGACGACCCGGCCGGCTTCCGCTTCCCGCTGCCCTCGGGCACCCCGGCCTGGCAGCGCACCGCCGCGTCCGACAACCAGATCTACTACAGCCCCGACAACAAGACGCACTACCTGCAGTTCGCCGTCACCGTCGGGCAGTCGGTCAAGCCGCTGGAGCACATGCGGCAGATGGAGAGCTCCGTCTCCAAGTCCCTGAAGGACTACAAGCAGCACAAGATGACCAGCGTCGCGGTCAACGGCCACGAGGCGGCCGTCTGGGAGTTCAGCTACGCCGCCCAGGGCGGCGGCCGGCGGCGGGCGATCGAGGCCGAGTTCATCGACGACGACGGCACCAGCTACGCGATCTACTCGTCCAGCCCGGAGCGGGGCAACGAGTGGAACGAGGCCGAGCAGCGCTTCAACGCGGTGCTCCACTACTTCGCGCCGACCCGCTGAGCCGACGGCGCCCACGGCGCCCACGTCGGAACGCTTCGACGGCCGGAACGCTTCGACGGCCGGAGCGTCCGCTTTCGCCCGACTGCGGCAGATTCTTGTTACCGACGGGTACCGGACCGGCCCCCGAAGGCCTAGGCTGCGCCGTATGTCGGACCTCACAGCAGATGCAGTGGCCACCGAACACCCCGGCGCCGGCAACCCGGCGGCCCCCGGCGGCGGCCGGACCGTCGCAGCGGCCGTCCCGCGCTCCCTGGTCGACCGGCTGGCCGCCGGCGTCACCGCCGCCGGCGAGCCCGACCTGGTGGACACCGTCGCCCCGCTGACCGGCGAGCGGCTGGCCGGCCTGCCTCAGTCCACCCCGGCCGACGTCGAGGTCGCCTTCCAGCTGGCCCGCCGCGCCCAGTCGGCCTGGGCCGCGCTGCCGGTGCGTCGCCGCGCCGCCGTCCTGCTGCGCTTCCACGACCTGCTGCTCAAGCGGCAGGACGAGGTGCTGGACCTGATCCAGGCGGAGACCGGCAAGGCCCGACTGCACGCCTTCGAGGAGGTGCTGGCCGTCGCCATGGCCGCCCGGCACTACGGGCGCGCCGCGCACACGTACCTCAAGGACAAGCGGCACGGTGGCGCGCTGCCGGTGCTCACCCACGCGGTCGAGGCCCGCCGCCCCAAGGGCGTGATCGGCCACATCTCGCCCTGGAACTACCCGCTGGAGCTGTCCATCGGCGACGCCCTGCCCGCCTTCGTGGCCGGCAACGCCGTGGTCAACAAGCCCGACACGCAGACCGCGCTGACCGCGCTGTGGGCCCGCGAGCTGCTGGTCGAGGCCGGGCTGCCGGGCGACCTGTGGCAGGTCGTGATCGGCGACGGGCCGGTGATCGGCCCCGCCGTGGTGGAGCACGCCGACTACGTCTCCTTCACCGGCTCCACCCGCACCGGCCGCGACGTGGCCCAGCGCGCCGCCGCCCGGCTGGTCGGCGCCTCGCTCGAACTCGGCGGCAAGAACGCCATGCTGGTGCTCTCCGACGCCGACCTCGACGCCGCCGCCGCGGGCGCCGTACGGGCCTGCTTCTCCTCCGCCGGGCAGCTGTGCATCTCGATCGAGCGGCTGCTGGTGCACCGCTCGGTGGCCGACGAGTTCCTGGAGCGCTTCGCCGCCCGCACCCGGGCGCTGCGCCTCGGCGGCGGCCTCGCGTACGGCGCGGACATGGGCTCGCTGGTCTCCGTCCGCCAGCTGGAGACCACCACCCGGCACGTGGAGGAGGCGGTCAAGGCGGGCGTCACCGTGGTGGCCGGCGGCCGCGCCCGGCCGGACCTCGGCCCGTTCTTCTTCGAGCCGACCATCCTCGACGGCGTCACCCCGGACCTGGCGGTCTGTGCCGAGGAGACCTTCGGCCCGGTCGTCTCCGTCTACCGCTTCGACACCGAGGACGAGGCGGTGGCCGCCGCCAACTCCACGCCGTACGGCCTGAACTCCAGCGTCTGGACCAGGGACCGGCGGCGCGGCCGGACGGTCGCGGCCCGGCTGCGCACCGGGACGGTCAACGTCAACGAGGCCTACGCGGCCGCGTACGGCTCGGTCGCCTCCCCGATGGGCGGCATGGGCGACTCCGGGCTGGGCCGCCGGCACGGCGCCGAGGGCATCCTGCGCTTCACCGAGGCGCAGACCATCGCGACCCAGCGGTTGATGCCGATCGCGCCCTCGTTCGGCCTGGACGACAAGCAGTTCGCCGCCGTGATGACCGGCGGGCTGCGCGCGCTCAAGGCGCTGCGCTTCAGGTAGGCCCCCGCGACAGCCGGGCCCCGCGGTCGTGCGGGGCCCGACTCGTGGTTCCCACAGGCATGTTCATCCCGGCGAAGGAGCGGTGGCAGATGGTGGAGTCCGGCGGTGCGACGGAGTTCGACTACGACGTGGTCGTGGTCGGATCCGGCTTCGGCGGATCGGTCGCGGCGCTGCGGCTGACCGAGAAGGGCTACCGGGTCGCCGTCCTGGAGGCCGGACGGCGCTTCGACCGGGACGAACTGCCCAGGAACTCCTGGGACCTGCCGAACTACCTGTGGGCTCCGCAGCTCGGGCTGTACGGCATCCAGCGGATCCACCTGCTCGCCAACGTGCTGATCCTGGCCGGCGCCGGGGTCGGCGGCGGCTCGCTGAACTACGCCAACACCCTGTACGTGCCGCCGAAGGCCTTCTTCGAGGACCGCCAGTGGCGCCACATCACCGACTGGCAGGAGGAGTTGGCGCCGTTCTACGACCAGGCGCAGCGGATGCTCGGGGTCCGGCTCAACCCGACCGTCACCCCCTCCGACGTCCACCTCAAGGCGGCCGCCGAGCGGATGGGCGTCGGCGACACCTTCCACATGGCACCGGTCGGGGTGTTCTTCGGCGACGGCAAGGACACCGACGGCACGGCCAAGGCGGCGCCCGGCGACGAGGTCGCCGACCCGTACTTCGGCGGCGCCGGCCCGGCCCGCAAGGCCTGCGTGGAGTGCGGCGAGTGCATGACCGGCTGCCGGCACGGCGCCAAGAACATGCTCACCGAGAACTACCTCTACCTGGCGGAGCGGGGCGGCGCGGAGATCCACCCGCTCACCACGGTGGCCCGGATCCGCGAGCTCCCCGGTGCCGACGGGAACCACGGTTTCGCCGTGGACGTGCGCCGCACCGACTCGCGCTCGAAGACGGACCGGGTGAAGGCGGGCGCGCGGACCATCACCGCCGCCCGGGTGGTCGTCGCGGCCGGCACCTACGGCACCCAGTCGCTGCTGCACCGGATGCGCGACGCCGGGCACCTGCCCCGGATCTCCGCCCGGCTCGGCGAGCTGACCCGCACCAACTCCGAGGCCCTGGTGGGCGCGCAGACCACCGACCGGCGCTACGGCACCAAGGCGGACTTCACCAAGGGCGTCGCGATCACCTCCTCGATCCACCCGGACGCCAACACCCACATCGAGCCGGTCCGCTACGGCAAGGGCTCCAACGCGATGGGCGCGCTGTCGATCGCCCAGGTCAAGGGTGGCGGAGCGGTCCCGCGCTGGCTGCGCTACCTGGGCAACTCGGTGCGCCACCCGGTGACCTTCGCCCGCTCGATGAACCAGCGCGGCTGGTCCGAGAAGACGATCATCGGCCTGGTGATGCAGTCGCTGGACAACTCGATCACCGTCTCGCTGAAGAAGGGCCCGCTCGGCAAGCCCCGGCTCACCTCCGGCCAGGGCCACGGCGAGCCCAACCCGACCTGGATCCCCGCCGCTGAAAAGGGCGCCCAGGCGCTGGCCGACGAGATCAACGGCTTCGCGGGCAGCACCGTCGGCGAGATCTTCGACATCCCGATGACCGCGCACTTCCTCGGCGGCTGCCCGATCGGCGACGCCCCCGAGACCGGCGTGGTCGACCCGTACCACCGGCTGTACGGATACCCGGGGATCAGCGTGGTGGACGGCGCGGCCGTCTCCGCCAACCTCGGCGTCAACCCCTCGCTCACCATCACCGCGCAGGCCGAGCGCGCCCTGTCGATGTGGCCGAACAAGGGCGAGACGGACCGGCGCCCGGCGCAGGACCAGGCGTACCGGCGGGTCACCCCGGTGGCGCCGGTGCGGCCGGCCGTGCCGGAGAGCGCGTTCGGCGCGCTGCGACTGCCGCTGCTGCCCGTCCCGGAGGTTCCCGAGAAGCGCGGCTGAAGCCGGTCCGACCCCCCAATCCGCCTGCCCCTGTTCCCGGTTGACATCCGTTCGGGTCCGATGGGATAAACGGGCTCCTTGGGGCAACCCAGGGACTCGTCGAGCGGGGGGAACCGGTCCATGGCCAACTGCGCATCGTGCGGCGCGACTTCGGTGGAGGGGGCGTCGGCGTGCGGCTCGTGCGGGCGGCCGCTCGCGCCTCCGCCCCCGCCCCCGCCCGCCGCGGCCCCGCCCCTGCCGGCCCCGCCTGCGGGGGCCCCGCCTCTGCCTGCCCCGCCTGCCCCGCCCGCGGTGGGCACGTGGGGCGCCGGGACGCCGTACACCCAGCCGCCTCCTGTCCGCCGTCTGCTGACCGGGCCCGACTGGCGCCCGGCGTTCAGGGCGGCCGTCGCGCCGACCGTCGTGCTGCTGATGGCCGCGCTGATCGCGGCCATCCCGGGCGACTACCAGTACGAGTACCGGTTCCGGTCGCCCGACTTCGGCGACCGCTTCGGCGCGACACTGTCGATGGCGCTGAACGCGCTCGGCGCGCCGTTCAAGCTCGGGTACCAGAGCCCGCTGAGCCGGGGCCACGCCGAACGGATGGACATCGTCTTCCGGGTGGCGCCGATGACCGTCACCGCCCTGTGGTGCCTGGCGCTCTGGTTCGGCCTGCGGGCCGGGCTGCGGCGGCGCAAGGCGGTGGAGGGCCAGCTGACCCGGGTCCAGGCCGCCGGTGAGGCGCTGCGCACCGCCCTGGTCCTCGCCGGGGTGACGACGGTGCTCTGGGCGGTCGGCGGTACGACCTGGCAGCCGCAGGACACCTACGACATCCCGGACTACACCGGTACCAGCGGCCAGGACCTGGCCCGGCCGGTGATCACCGCGGGCGCCGGCTGGCCGGAGGCGGTCGGCTGGACCGTGGTGCTGGCCGGACTGCTGGCCTTCACCGTCTACGGCACCGACGCGCTGCGCTGGGCCGCCTGGCGTAGCCGGTCGGTGCGGGGCTGGGCGGTGGCCGCGCTGACCGCCGGCCAGGCGATGGCGCTGTCGGTGGCCCTGTCCGCGACGGCGGCCTTCGTCCTGGTCGCGGCGAACAGCACGAGCGGCGGGCAGACCGGGCTGTCGCTGGCCTTCCTGCCCAACCTCGGCCTCACCCTGCTCGGCTTCGGCTCGGGCGCGACCTTCCAGGCGCACAGCGGCATGACCGGCGGCAAGACGTCCTGGGGCGACCGCAGCGAGGACCTGGACCTCTCCTTCTTCGACCTGCGCGACCAGGTGACCGCCGACTGGCGCTGGGCCGGCCTGCTGGCGCTCGCCGCGGCGGGCCTGCTCGGCTGGACGGCGTACCGGCGACAGCTGGACGCGGCCGACCGGCTGCGCCTGGCGGCGGTGCACGCCACGGCGCTCACCGCGCTGATGGCGGTGGCCGGGGCGATGATGACCCGGACCTCGTCCGTGGCGGGCTGGAGCCGGGCCACCGACACGGCGGTGTCCCAGGAGAACTCGGTCGGGCTGACCTTCCTCACCGTCCTGGCGGCCAACGCGGCCTGGGCGGTGGCCGGCGCGCTGCTGGTGCCGCCACTGCTGGCGGCGGTCCGCGGCGGGGGCGCGCCGCAGGGCACTGCTCCGCATCCGCATCCGTATCCGTACGCGCCCGCGCCCGTGCCGCCGGAGGTGCCGTACGGGCCGACGCCGCCGCACGGCGTCCCCGCGCAGGGTGGTCCGGCGCAGGGAGCTCCCGTGCAGAGCGGTCCGCCGCACGGTGTCCCCGCGCAGGCCGCCGTGCCGCAGGACGGGCCGACCGCCCCCGGGGCCGGGGTGAGCGAGGTGCTGGGCTCGCACGAGGCGCCGCCCACCCCCGCGGCCGGGACTCCGGTCCCCGCCGACGCGCCGCAGGCCCGGGGCGAGGAGTCGGTGGACCCGAGCGTCTGGCGCGAGCACCCCTGAGGTCCGAAGGGTCCGGACGGCACAGGGCGGCCGGACCGGGGGGCGGAGGCGTCCGGAACGGGCAAAGGGCCCCGCGGGGGAGCGGGGCCCTTTGTCGTTCAGCACTCGGCGTCAGGGCCGCGCCGGTGCTGGGGTGACGGCGCCGGGGGAGGAGCGCCGTCGTGTCGGTTGGCCTGGGGTCGCGCCCTCGCGGCTCCGGCGTGGGTGGCCGGCGGTCTGGGGCGCGCGCGCTCGTGGAGCGGCAGGCGGCGCGCAGGTCTGCGCCGGTCCCTCGCTCACGGAGCGTGAAGTGAAAACCGCTGTCGCCTGGCTGGGCGGCGGCTGCGGAACGTCGTCGGCGGGCCCTCTCGGTGAGCCGTCAGGTCGCCGGGAGAACCGCTTACAACGAGCATCGTGCTGGACGAGGGGCTCGCTCTGCAACCGATTCGGCACAGTTCGACCCTGTCCATTTGCTGCCAGGGCGACCGCCGATGATCACGGTGCGTAGTGGTCGGGAGGGTGCGGCGCACGGGGACGCGCGTAGCGGCGCGGGACGGCCGGGGGCGTGCGCCGGGTGTGCCCCGGATCGGGCCGGGGGTGCGACGGCCGGTCCCGGGCGTCCCCGGACTCCGGCCGTCCCACCTCTCGGCCCAGTCGCGGCCGGGTTCGCTGTCCCCTGCTCGCCGACCGCGGCACCCGCGCACGGTCCCACGGAGCCGCGCTCCCGGCGGAGCCGGGCGGCGGCGCCACATGCGCCGGTGGACTGGGGTGAAGCTCCACGCGTGGTCCTGCAGCCGTACGGCGATGCCCCCGCGGGGGTCGGTCGGCGCGTCTGGCGGACGCGGCGCGGCCGTGCGGTCGTCTGAAGCAACGAATCGCGGCCCCGTCCGGTCACGGTCCTTTGGATGGGCAGACGAGTGAAACCGGACAGCCCGGTAGAATCGGAGCCAGACACCCCACGCCCGTCGCCACCGCAGCCCCGCAGGGGGAGGCGGCTCCGCGTGACACCTCGATACCGCTGCCGGAAGGCCGTCTGTGTCCTCTGCAATTCCCGTCCAGTCCGCGCCGGACAACGACACCGTCCTGGTGGTCGACTTCGGTGCCCAGTACGCCCAGCTCATCGCCCGTCGGGTGCGTGAGGCGCGGGTCTACAGCGAGATCGTGCCGAGCAGCATGCCGGTCGCCGAGATGCTCGCCAAGAACCCCAAGGCGATCATCCTCTCCGGCGGCCCGTCGTCGGTCTACGAAGAGGGCGCGCCGCAGATCGACCGCGCGATCTTCGAGGCCGGTGTCCCGGTCTTCGGCATGTGCTACGGCTTCCAGCTGATGGCCGTGACCCTCGGCGGCACCGTCGACAACACCGGTGCCCGCGAGTACGGCCGCACCCCGCTGACCGTCTCCCGCTCCGGCTCGACCCTGTTCGAGGGTGTCCCCGCGCAGCACTCGGTGTGGATGTCGCACGGCGACGCCTGCTCGGCCGCGCCGGAGGGCTTCATCGTCTCCGCCTCCACCGACGTGGTCCCGGTCGCGGCCTTCGAGAACGACGCGGCCCGCCTGTACGGCGTCCAGTACCACCCCGAGGTGCTGCACTCCGACCACGGTCAGCAGATCCTGGAGCACTTCCTCTACCGCGGCGCCGGCATCGCTCCGACCTGGACCACCGGCAGCGTGGTCGAGGAGCAGATCGCCCTGATCCGCGAGCAGGTCGGCACCAAGCGCGCGATCTGCGGCCTGTCCGGCGGCGTGGACTCCGCGGTCGCGGCCGCCCTGGTCAACAAGGCCATCGGCGACCGGCTGACCTGCGTCTACGTCGACCACGGCCTGATGCGCAAGGGCGAGACCGAGCAGGTCGAGAAGGACTTCGTGGCCGCCACCGGCGTGCAGCTGAAGGTCGTCGACGCCGCCGAGCGCTTCCTGAGCGCGCTGAAGGGGGTCACCGACCCCGAGGAGAAGCGCAAGATCATCGGCCGGGAGTTCATCCGGGTCTTCGAGCAGGCCCAGGCCGAGATCATCGCCGAGGCCGGCGAGCAGGGCGAGTCGGTCGACTTCCTGGTCCAGGGCACCCTGTACCCGGACGTCGTGGAGTCCGGCGGCGGCACCGGCACCGCCAACATCAAGTCCCACCACAACGTCGGCGGCCTGCCCGAGGACCTGCAGTTCCAGCTGGTCGAGCCGCTGCGCAAGCTGTTCAAGGACGAGGTCCGGATGGTCGGCCAGGAGCTGGGCCTGCCGGAGGAGATCGTCCAGCGTCAGCCGTTCCCGGGCCCGGGCCTGGGCATCCGGATCGTCGGCGAGGTCACCGAGGAGCGCCTGGACCTGCTCCGCGACGCCGATGCGATCGCCCGCGAGGAGCTGACCGCGGCCGGTCTGGACCGCGAGATCTGGCAGTGCCCGGTCGTGCTGCTCGCCGACGTGCGCAGCGTGGGCGTGCAGGGCGACGGCCGCACCTACGGCCACCCGATCGTGCTGCGTCCGGTCTCGTCCGAGGACGCCATGACCGCGGACTGGTCGCGCCTGCCGTACGACGTGCTGGCCCGGATCTCCACCCGGATCACCAACGAGGTCCGCGACGTGAACCGCGTCGTCGTCGACGTCACCAGCAAGCCGCCGGGCACCATCGAGTGGGAGTGACCACTCCCGCCGGCCGTTAGACCGACGACCGGAGCCTGAACGGTCGCGCCGTCGTTCCCGTATGGAAGGGAACGGCGGCGCGGCCGTTCGCGGTGCGGGCGCCGTTCCCCGGGTGGGACCTCCCACCGAAAGCGGTCAGGAGCGGGCAGAATGCGGACCGGACCTGTCAGGGAGTGACAGGCCGAGAGGGAAGGTGTGCGGGATGTCGGAGGCCAGCAACTCGGTGCCGGCCGGCGGGGGAGCGGCCGACCGGGCCGACCGGGCGGCGCAGCGGCGGGCCCTCGGGTCCAGGTACGCACTGCTCCCGCTGCGGCTCTTCCTCGGCGTCACCTTCGGGTACGCCGCCCTCGACAAGCTCTCCGACGCGCACTACCTGGCCGGGGCGGGAGACCCGGCCTCCTTCGTCTCCCAGACCCAGGCGGCCAAGGCCGGCGGCAGCCCGATCTCGTTCCTGCTCGGCCCCGCCTTCGACCACCCGACCCTGTTCGCGCTCGCCATCGCCTTCGGCGAGCTGGCGGTCGGCCTCGGCACCCTGTTCGGCCTCTGGGGCCGGGCCGCCGCGCTCGGCGGCGCGCTCCTCAACCTCAGCCTCTGGCTGACCGTCAGCTGGAGCGTCTCGCCGTACTACCTCGGCAACGACCTCGCCTACCTGATGGCCTGGACCCCGCTGGTGCTGGCCGGCACCCCGTACCTGTCGGTGGACGGCTACCTCGCCCGCCGGGCCGGCCGGGACCGCGCGCGGGGGCTGGGCGAGGACCACGCCAGGCGCCGGGCACTGGTGGACGGCGGGATCGCGGCCGTCGCGATCGGCGGGGCCGGGCTGCTCACCGGCTCGCTGACCCGCACCTTCGGCCGGGACAAGGGCGCCGCGCCCAAGCAGTCGGCGGCCCCGGTCTCCGCCGCCCCGGGGCCCGCCCCCACGGTGTCCGCCGCGAGCGTGCCGGTCGGCGGCTCGGCCCAGGTCAAGGACCCGGCCACCGGGGACGCCGTCTACATCATGCAGCCCACGGCGGGCCAGTACTGCGGCCTCTCCTCGGTGTGCACCCACTCCGGCTGCGCCGTGGACGCCCCGAAGAACGGCCGGCTCTACTGCCCCTGCCACGGCTCCCGGTTCGACGCCGCGACCGGCGCGGTGGTGAACGGGCCGGCGGTCAAGCCGCTGCCGAAGTACACCGTCACCAAGGACGGGGACAAGCTGACCCTGGGCCCGCAGCAGAGCTGAGGCCCAGGGCCGGGGGCTCGCTCGGGAGCGGGAGTCCGGGGGCGGCGACTCGGGGCGGATTACTCCTCGCGGCCGGGGCGGCCGCGCCGGGCCACCGCCGCGACCGCGCCGGCCAGGCCGCCGACGCCGAGCACGATGAAGGTGACCGGGATGACGATCCGCCCGTTCACCGACTGGTCGTTGAGCGCGGCGACCAGGTAGAGCACGGCGAGCACGGTGAACAGTGCGCCCGCGATCAGCGAGAACAGGTCGAGCCGGTGCTTCCTCACTGCTGGACCACCTTGATGTTGCCGAGCCCGATGCCGAGTTCGAGGTTGAGCGTGCCCTTGGAGGCCTGGCCGTCGGCCGGGTCGATCAGATAGCTGTGCCGTCCGGTGCTGTTGCTGCGGTCGCCGGGGACGGTGACGTCGCCGAGGCCGACCCGGGCGGTCACGTTCACCGTCACGTCGGCCGGCACGGTGACGGTCATGTCGCCGGCGCCGAGGTCGACCTTGGTGGCGAGGGTGCCGCCGGCCGGGGCGAGCCCGGACAGGTCCAGCCGGAGGTTGCCCGCCCCCAGGTTGTACCGGTCGTGAAGGTCGGACGCCGCGGTGACCGTCCAGTCGCGATCGCCGACGGCGTTCCTCATCGAGTCCGGCGAGTGGCCGACGAAGGCCAGCGCCAGGGTGAGCAGCAGGCCGGTCGCCGCCAGCTTGCGGGCCCGGCCGAACTTCGCGCCGACCAGCAGGGTCAGGCCGACCACCAGCAGCGCGGCGGCCAGCGCCGTCGCGCTCAGCACGGTGGGGTTGTGGTGGTTCGACGAGGCGGACCAGACCGCGGCGGCCGCGCCGATCGCCAGCAGGAAGCCGAAGAAGCCGAGCGCCGAGCGCTCCCGGGGGTGCCGTACGACGGCGGGCTCGGAGCGGCGCTTCGGGTGCTCCTTGCGCAGCGGGTCGCCCTCGGGCAGGTCGGCGCGCTGCCACCAGGGCTGGGCCGGGCCGCCGACCGGCGGCACCGGGGTGCCGAACGGCGGGGTCGCGGTCGCGGAGGTGGCGCCGTACGGGTTGCGCTCGGGGTGGCGCGGGTCCCACAGGTACCCGCTCGCGCCCGGGGCGGGACTGTCGGCGGGGACCGTTCCGGCGGCCCGGTCGGCGGCGTGCCGGGCGCGGGCAGCCTCGTCCGGCGCCGACTGCGGCCAGAGGTGGCCCTCGGACTCGGACCCGGGCAAGTGGCGGTCGTACGGACCCCCGTGCCGGCGGCCACGCCCCCGGCCGCGGCGGCGGTCCGGGTCGTAGCGCACCGCCAGGAAGACCAGGCCGGCGAGCAGGAGCAGCGGGAACATCTGGTCGCCGTCGCCCATCGAGGAGAAGAACACCCCGGTGCCGATCACGGTCAGCAGCACCGCGCCGACCGACTGGCCGTCCACCCGTCCGGTGAGCACCCGCTGGAGCTCGGTGCGCCCGCCGCGGCCCTTGGACGGGTCGTCGGTCGGGACGATCAGCCAGGCCAGGCCGTACAGGAACAGCCCGAGCCCGCCGGAGAGGCAGAGCACCACGGTGACCACCCGGAAGACCACCGGGTCGATGTCCAGGTGCCGGCCGAGGCCGCCGCAGACGCCTGCGACCACACGGCGGTGCTCGGCCCTGGTCAGCGGCGGGCGTTCCGGCTCCGGCGGGGCGGCGGGCCCGGCCTCCTCGATGCGGGGGTCCTCGGTCATGGACACCATCCTTCCGGCAGGTACGGGTCCGGCCCAACCGGGAGCGCCCCTGCCCGTACCCTGACTTGTCCCTGATACGGGCTAGGGACACACCCTGATGCGCCCGCGGGGCCGCGCGTGGAACCATCGGTGGCGTGGCAGCCCCCGGTACCGACCCCCGAACCATCGCCTCCGACGCCGTGCCGTCGGCCGGCGCCGAGTCCAACGCGTCCGACGGCGGGAAGCCGCCGTACCGCCGGCTCTACCGCAGCCCGCAGGGCCGCATGCTCGGCGGCGTCGCGCACGGTCTGGCGGTGCACCTCGGGCTGCCGGTGCGCTGGGTGCGGCTCGCCTTCGTCCTGCTGTTCTTCGCGCAGGGGATCGGCGCGCTGCTGTACGCCGCGTTCTGGTTCGTGGTGCCGATCGGCATCGGCGAGCCCTCGCAGCGCGGCGGCGCCCAATGGGTGTACCTCAACGGCGTGTTCGTGCCGGCCGCGCCCGGGCTGCAGAGCGGCCTGCTGAGCAAGGGCCCCGCCGGCGGCTGGCTCGGGCGGCTGCGTCAACTGCTCCAGCACACCCTGCAGGGCGAGCCGGTGGCGCCGCTCGCGGAGGGCGAAGCCGCGGCGCCGACCGGCAAGAGCGGACAGGGCGGCCTCGCCCAGCTCGCCGCCCTGGTCATGGTCGTGATCGGCCTGATCGCCCTGCTCAACGTGCTCGGCTGGCAGACCGCCAAGCCGTACACCTGGCCGCTGCTGGCGATCGGCGTCGGCGTCGCGCTGGTCTGGCGGCAGGCCGACGACTCGCGCTGGCAGCGCTGGTTCGGCATCGAGGAGGGCGAGAAGCGGCGCGGCGCCTACACCCGGGTCGGCGCGGGCGTGCTGCTCACGGTGGCCGGCACCATCGCGCTGCTCGCCATGCAGGGCAGCGGTTCCGCGCTCGGCTCGGTCATCGAGGCCTCGCTCGCGGTGCTCGCCGGGGTGCTGGTGCTGCTCGGCCCGTACGGCCTGCGGCTGTGGCAGGACCTCGGCGCCGAGCGCACCGCTCGCATCCGCGCCCAGGAGCGGGCCGAGATCGCCGCGCACATCCACGACTCCGTGCTGCACACCCTGACCCTGATCCAGCGCCGGGCCGAGGACCCCAAGGAGGTGCTGCGGCTGGCCCGCTCGCAGGAGCGCGAGCTGCGGCTGTGGCTGTACCGCCCGGAGGCCGCCGCCGAGGCCGCCCCGGACACCATGGCGGAGAGCCTGCGCGCCGCCGTCGCCGAGGTCGAGGACCGGCACGGCGTCCCGGTCGAGCTGGTCATCGTCGGTGACTGCCCGATGGACGAGAGGATCGCGGCACAGATGCAGGCCGCGAGGGAGGCGACCGTCAACGCGGCCAAGTACGGTGGCGGGGGACCGGTCCAGGTCTACGCCGAGGTGGAGGGGAGGACGGTGTCGGTGTTCGTCCGCGACCACGGCCCCGGCTTCGACCCCGACACGGTGCCCGAGGACCGGATGGGCGTACGGGAGTCGATCATCGGCCGGATGAAGCGCAACGGCGGCACCGCTCGGGTGCGGCCGGCGGCGGGCGGCGGTACCGAGGTCGAGCTGGAGATGGAGAGAACGAATGACTGAGGCAGCGCCGATGGGGGTCCCCGCGGCCGAAGGCTCCGGGCGTACCGCGCGGGTCGTCCTGGTGGACGACCACCGGATGTTCCGGACGGGGGTCCGGGCCGAGATCGGCCGCACCGACGTGACCGGCATCGACGTGGTCGGCGAGGCCGACGACGTGGACTCGGCGGTCCGCGTGGTCGCCGAGACCAGGCCCGACGTGGTCCTGCTCGACGTCCACCTGCCCGGCGGCGGCGGCGTCGAGGTGCTGCGCCGCTCGGTCGGCGTGATGGGCGAGCAGGGCGGGGTGAAGTTCCTGGCGCTGTCGGTGTCGGACGCCGCCGAGGACGTCATCGGCGTCATCCGCGGCGGCGCGCGCGGCTACGTCACCAAGACCATCACCGGCACCGACCTGGTGAACGCGATCTTCCGGATCGCCGACGGCGACGCCGTGTTCTCGCCCCGACTGGCCGGCTTCGTCCTGGACGCCTTCGCCGCCACCGACACCCCGCCGGTCGACGAGGACCTGGACCGCCTCACCCAGCGCGAGCGCGAGGTCCTGCGCCTGATCGCCCGCGGCTACGCCTACAAGGAGATCGCCAAGCAGCTCTTCATCTCGGTGAAGACCGTCGAGAGCCACGTCTCCGCCGTCCTGCGCAAGCTCCAGCTGAGCAACCGCCATGAGCTGACCCGCTGGGCCACCGCCCGCCGCCTGGTCTGATCACCCCCGGCGTCTAGCCCGTCCGGTCCGGTTCCTCCGGGCCGGGCGGGCTTGTCGGTGGGTGGCCATAGACTCGGAGTGCCATGAGTAGCCTCTTTGACGACCTTCCGCTCCCCGGTTTCGAGGCACTTGCCGCCGGGTCGAAGCAGCCCGACGCGCCCATCGACGAGGAGCCCCCGCCGTACGAGGACGACGTTCCGTACGACGCGTACGAGGAGGCGATCCCGGACGGGCTGTTCCGGACCGACCACTCCGCCGACGCGGAGCGGGACGCCTGGTACCGCAACGGCGCCGCCCGTACGGTGATCGACCCGGCGCAGCTGCTGGAGGGGATGAACGACCCGCAGCGCGAGGCCGTGCTGCACGCGGGGTCGCCGCTGCTGATCGTGGCCGGCGCCGGTTCGGGCAAGACCCGGGTGCTGACCCACCGGATCGCCTACCTGCTGGGCGCCCGCGGGGTGCAGCCGGGGGAGATCCTGGCGATCACCTTCACCAACAAGGCCGCCGGCGAGATGCGCGAGCGCGTCGAGGCACTGGTCGGCCCGCGCGCCCGGGCGATGTGGGTGTCCACCTTCCACAGCGCCTGTGTGCGGATCCTGCGCCGCGAGTCCAAGCAGCTGGGGTTCACCTCCAGCTTCTCGATCTACGACTCGGCCGACTCGCAGCGGCTGATGTCGCTGGTCTGCCGCGACCTCGACCTGGACCCGAAGCAGTTCCCGCCGAAGTCCTTCACGGCGAAGGTCAGCAACCTCAAGAACGAGCTGATCGACGAGGAGACCTTCGCCGACCAGGCCGCCAACCCGATGGAGAAGAAGCTCGCCGAGGCGTACGCGCTGTACCAGCGGCGGCTGCGCGAGGCCAACGCGCTGGACTTCGACGACATCATCATGACGACGGTGAACCTGCTGCAGGCCTTCCCCGACGTCGCCGAGCACTACCGGCGCCGGTTCCGGCACATCCTGGTCGACGAGTACCAGGACACCAACCACGCCCAGTACATGCTGGTCCGGGAGCTGAGCGGCGGATCCGTCACGGCCGCGCCGAAGCGCACCGCGGACGGGGACTTCGTGAACCCGGCCGCCGCGCACCTCGCCGAGGTGCCGCCGGCCGAGCTGTGCGTCGTCGGTGACGCGGACCAGTCGATCTACGCCTTCCGCGGCGCGACCATCCGCAACATCCTCCAGTTCGAGGAGGACTACCCGAACGCGACCACGATCCTGCTGGAGCAGAACTACCGCTCCACGCAGACCATCCTGAGCGCCGCCAACGCCGTCATCGAGCGCAACGCCAACCGCCGCGAGAAGAAGCTCTGGACGGCCGGCGACCACGGCGAGAAGGTCATCGGCTACGTCGCGGACGACGAGCACGGCGAGGCCCAGTTCATCGCCGACGAGATCGACCGGCTCACCGACAAGGGCGAGGCCAAGCCCGGCGACGTCGCGATCTTCTACCGGACCAACGCCCAGTCCCGGGTCTTCGAGGAGGTGTTCATCCGGGTCGGCCTGCCGTACAAGGTGGTCGGCGGGGTGCGCTTCTACGAGCGCAAGGAGGTCCGGGACGTCCTGGCCTACCTGCGGGTGCTCTCCAACCCGGAGGACACCGTGCCGCTGCGCCGGATCCTCAACGTGCCCAAGCGCGGCATCGGCGACCGGGCCGAGGCGATGATCGACGCGCTGGCCGCGCGGGAGCGGATCTCCTTCGCCCAGGCGCTGGCGCGGGTGGACGAGGCGTACGGGATGGCCGCGCGCTCGGCCAACGCCGTCAAGAAGTTCAACACCCTGATGGCCGGGCTGCGCCAGGTCGTCGAGTCGGGCGCGGGCCCGGCGGCGGTGCTGGAGGCCGTCCTGGAGGAGACCGGCTACCTGGCCGAGCTCCAGTCCTCCACCGACCCGCAGGACGAGACCCGGGTGGAGAACCTGCAGGAACTCGCCTCCGTCGCCCTCGAGTACGAGCAGGACCCGGGCGAGCGGCCGGACGCCGAGGAGGACGGCGCGCCGCCGGTCGGCTCGCTGGCCGACTTCCTGGAGCGGGTCGCGCTGGTCGCCGACTCCGACCAGATCCCGGACGAGGACGAGGAGGGGCGCGGCGTCATCACGATGATGACCCTGCACACCGCCAAGGGCCTGGAGTTCCCGGTGGTCTTCCTGACCGGCATGGAGGACGGGATCTTCCCGCACATGCGGGCGCTCAACCAGGTCAAGGAGCTGGAGGAGGAGCGCCGACTCGCGTACGTCGGGCTGACCCGGGCGCGCGAGCGGCTGTACCTGACCCGCTCGGTGCTGCGCAGCGCCTGGGGGCAGCCGGCGTACAACCCGGCCTCGCGGTTCCTGGAGGAGATCCCGGAGACGCTGGTGGAGTGGAAGCGCACCGGGGCGGTGCAGGCGCCGGCCCAGCGCGGCTACTCCTCGGGCTCGTCCTGGGGCAAGTCCTCGTCCGGGGGCGGCAGTTCGCGTTCGTCCTCGGGGTCCTCGTCCTCGTCGTCGTTCTCGGCCTCGGCCTCGCCGAAGGCGGGCTGGGGGCAGTCCGCGCGGCGCGGCGGCAAGGTGGTGGAGCGCGACGGCGTCTCGCTGGCCGTCGGCGACCGGGTCACCCACGACAGCTTCGGGCTGGGCACGGTGGTGGCCGTGACGGGCGTGGGCGACCGGGCGCAGGCCACCGTCGACTTCGGCACGCAGGGGCGCAAGCAGCTGCTGCTGCGCTACGCGCCCGTCGAGAAGCTGTAGCGCTAGCGGGGGTCCAGGCCGTTGGCCAGGAACCACGGCAGCGGGTCGATCGGCCCGCTGCCGGCCGGCCGGATCTCGAAGTGCAGGTGCGGCCCGGTGCTGTTGCCGCTGCTGCCGACGAAGGCGATGACGTCGCCCTGCTTCACCGGCCCCTTGCGGATCTTGTAGCCGCGCAGGTGGCAGTACCAGGCCTCGGTGCCGTCGGACATCTTGAGGACCGACATGTAGCCGTAGAACGGGTTCCACTGGGTGCGGATCGTGCCGTCGGCGACGGCCATGACCTGGCTGCCGCCGTCGACCGGGAAGTCGATGCCGGTGTGGCGGTTGGCCCAGTGGGTGCCCGCCTCGCCGAACAGCTCGCCGAGGCCGTGCTGCGCGACCGGCATGACCACCTTGGGTTTGACCGGTTCCGGGGCCGGCTCGGCGGCGGGCTGCGCGGTCGGGGGGTCGCTCGGCCGGGCGTCGGTGGGCTGGGTGCCGGCCAGCGGTCGGCGGGCGTCGCCGCGCGAGGCCTGGGCCTGGTCGCCGGTCGCGAGGGCCTGCCGCGCCGCGGTCCGGGCGGCGGTGTTGTCCGGGGCGTCGGCCGCCGAGGCCTGCGACGGCACCCGCCCGTCCTGCTCCTGCACCACCGTGACGGCCGCCGCGCCGGCGACCCCGAGCGCGGCCATCGACGGGAGCGCGACCCGCAGCAGCGCCGTCCGGGTGGCCGCCTTGGCGGCACCGCGGCGCTCGGCGCGGGACTGCTCGCGGGCGGCGAGGCGCAGCTGCGCACGGGTCGGACGGGCGGCTGCTTCGGGAGCCATCGGGGGCTGCCTCCTCGGTGGGCCTCGGTCACGGACGTCGTCGGTCGAGGTCGAACAGCCGTGACTGTAGCCGGAAGGCCGATGCGCCGGAAAAACCTCCGGTTGTCAAGGGGGCGCTCGGGGGGTCTGTGGGGAGGTCGGCGGAAGGATGGGTATACCCGCTGGTAGCAAGGCTTGGAGCTGTGACTTTGCCCTCCTCTTGGGAGGGGGCGCGGTCAAGCGGGCCGGGTGGCGCTAACCTCCCCTCAGGTTGGTTATTGACCGTTAACCGCGCCCGTGGCCCACGAAGCCCGGTGGGGTGGTGGACAACGATGTCCAGGAGGCAGTGATGAGTGTGTCGGGGCCGATCCGTGTGGTGGTCGCCAAGCCGGGGCTCGACGGTCACGACCGTGGCGCCAAGGTCATTGCGCGTGCCCTGCGCGACGCCGGTATGGAGGTCATCTACACCGGGCTGCACCAGACGCCCGAGCAGGTCGTCGACACCGCGATCCAGGAGGACGCGGACGGCATCGGGCTGTCGATCCTCTCCGGTGCCCACATGACGCTGTGCGCGCGGGTGCTGGAGTTGCTGAAGGAGCGCGACGCGGCGGACATCAAGGTCTTCTGCGGGGGGATCATCCCGGACGAGGACATCGCCGAGCTCAAGGCGATGGGCGTCGCGGACATCTTCACCCCGGGCACGCCCACCCGGGACGTGGTCGCCTGGGTCGAGGCCAACCTGCGGGCGAGCTGATCCTCGGGTGAGCTGATCGTCGGCAGGACGGGCGGGCCGGTCCCTCGGGGCCGGCCCGCCCTGCCGTTCCCGGGGCCGCTTCGTCACCCGGCCCGCCGGACCGCTCGTCCGGACTGCCCGGCCGGAGGCCCGTTCGGACTGCCCGCCCGGCGTCAGCCCGCCAGCTCCGCGAGCATCGCGGCCCGGAAGCGCAGGGTGCCGGCCAGCCGGGCGAAGGTCTCGGCCCAGGCGGAGTCCGGGGCGGCCCCGGCGGCCAGCTCCTCCACCGCGCCGGCCGTCTCGGGCGCGAGCGCGCGCTCCGTCATCCCGAGCACCCCGCTGTGGCTCCACGGGTACGCGCCGGAGGCGGCGGCCCGGGCCAGGGCGCTCACCACGGCGGTGGACAGCGGCGGCGTCCACGGGGTGGCGCAGGCGCCGAGCAGCTGGAAGGCCTCGCCCAGCCCGTGCACCTCGATGAACGCGGCCGTCCAGGCGGCCCGCTCCTCGGGCGGCAGGACGGCCAGCAGCTTGGCCGGGGCGCCGGTGGCACGCGGGGCACGGGCCCGGCCGGCGCCGCGGGTGGGCGGCACCGGGGCCGGGCCGAGCAGTGCCCGGGCCCAGCCGGCGTCGTGCTGGCGGACGGCGGCGCGCGCCCAGGCCTCCCGCAGGTCGTCGGCCCAACTGCTGCTGGTCTCGTCGATGCTGTCGCCGACCCGCAGGGCGAGCAGCTGTTCGGGCGTCAGGCCGGTGCTCTCCGGCCAGACCGAGAGAGGGGCCGCGGCCACCAGCTCGCCGAACCACCAGGCCCGTTCGCCGCGCCCGGTGGGGGACTTGGGCGCGATGCCGTCGCGCTGCATCTGCGCGTCGCACTCGACGGGCGGGGTGACCAGCAGGTGCGTGCCGCTCCCGGCGAGGCGTACGGCGGTCCGCGCGCGCTCGCCCATCCGACGCGCCAGGGCGGAGCCGGGCAGGGTGGAGAGCAGTTCGGCGGCGGTCGCGCGGACGTTCTTGCTGCGGTCGCCGAGGGCGGCCTCCAGGAACGGCTCGTCGTCGGGGGAGAGGCCGTCCTGGAGGGAGTCCAGGAAGAGCAGGCGGTCCTCGGCCCGCTCGGTGGACCAGGTGCTCCGCAGCAGCTCCAGGCCGGCGGCCGGGTCCCGGCGGCGCAGCAGCGTGAGGTGGGTGACGCGCTCGGCGAACAGGCCCTCGTGCCACAGCTGGTGGTCGGCGGGGTCGTCCTGCTGCCGGGCCGGCTCCTGGGTGGTGGTGCGCAGCACGAACCGCCAGTCGGGGTTCCGCTCGGCCAGCCAGCGGCCCAGCGGGCCGGCCAGTGCGACGGCGTCGGAACGCAGTTCGCCGCGAGCGCGGGCGGCGTCGAGCAGGCCGGGTATCAGCGCGGCGGGCGGCCGCAGGCCCCGGGCGCGGGCGGTGGCGAGCCACTGCGGCAGCAGCTCGGCCAGGTTGGCCAGGGTGCCGCCGGCGGTACCGCCGCTGCCGCCGGTGCGGCCGGCCAGCAGGACCGCCAGCCGGCGGGCGGCCGGCTCGGGCAGCTCCGGCCGGGTGTCCTCGGGCGCGGGCGGGCCGGGCGGCTCGGCGGCCGGTACGGGCAGCGCGCCCGCCCGGCGGCGGACGGTGGCGAGGGCGGCCAGCTCCAGCAGGGCGGTGGCCGGGTCGGTCCGGTCCACGGCGTCGGCGAGCGGCAGGGCGGTGGCCGGGAGCGGGCGGCGGTCGGTGCCGAGCAGTGCGCTGGTGTGCAGGGTCTCCCACGGGTCCTGGGTGATCGTCATTCTCGGTGCTCCTAGGAATTGGTGAGGCCGACCGGTCGGTGCCCGGCGGGCCAGGCCGTGACCGGGGCGAAGCCCTGGTGGCCGTACTCGCCGAAGACCGTCAGCGGGCGGCCGGTGGAGACCGCGGCCAGGCGCCACAGCGCCGCCTCCGGGACGGCCGAGGCGCGGACGGGCACGGTGTGGTGGCCGTCCGTCAGGTACCAGCCGTCCGGGGTGCGGACCGGGACGACGTCGGTGAGGACGGTCGGCCAGGTGTCCAGCCACGGGTCGTCGGCGACGGCGGTGCCGTACCCGGCCACCGCCTCGGCGACGGTCAGCCCGGCGGGCGGGTCGGCCGGGCCCGCCTCGGGGACGCCGTAGCGGGTGCCGAGGACGGCGCGCAGCGGGCGGGCGCCGGGGTGGTAGGCGAGTTCGGCCTCCAGCAGGTGGCCGGTGGGCAGGGCGAGGTCGGGGGCCTGGCCGGGGCGGCCGAAGGCCAGCAGCAGGGCGGGGCGGCCGGTCTTGGCGCCGCGCAGCCAGACCCGGCGGGTGGTGAGCCGCTCGTCGGACGTGTCCCGGCTGCCGAGCACCAGCCAGCGGTCGCGGACGGTGGGGCCGGCCAGCACCTCGGCGGCGTCCAGGGTGTAGCCGACCCGGGCGCGGACGCTCGCGGCCAGTTCGGCGGGCAGCTCGTCGAGCCGGGTGGCGGCGGTGGCGAGCAGGTGGAGCATCGCGTACTCCTCCAGCCGCCGCTCCTGCGGCAGGGCGTCGAGTTCGCGGACCCGGGCGGCCAGGCCGGGGGCCTGCGCGTCGACCATGCGGGCGGCGACCTCCTCCCAGGGGCCGGCGGCGGACTGGTCGGCCAGGCCGTGTCGGATCCGGTCGGCCAGGCGCAGCCGCAGCTCGGCCGCGCCGGCCGCGACCCGGGCGCCGCGCTTCTCGGCCCGGCGGCGGGCGGCCTCCGGGTCGACCGGCGCCGCCGCGCGTTTCTCGGCGCGCTCCTGGCGGGCCCGGAGCCAGTCGGCCGCCCAGTCGGCGGGCTCGGCGGCCGGGACGGCCTCCGGGGAGCCGCTCCACAGCAGGAGGAGTCCGAGCGCGTGCTTGCACGGGAACTTCCGGCTGGGGCAGGTGCAGTTGTAGGCGGGCGTGACGAGTTCGATCACGGTGCGGTACGGCGTGCGGCCGCTGCCCTTGCACTCGCCCCAGACCGCGGTGCCGTCGGCGCCCGTGCCGGACCACGACGCGGGCGAGGAGAGCTTGCCCGCCGCCTTCTGCGATGCGGCGTCAGGTGCCAGGGACAGGACGTGTTCGGTGCTCCAGCGTTCCTCCATGCGACCGACCGTAGGCGGCGGCACTGACAGTGGCTGACTGACCGTCCGGCGCCCTTCCCGGGGTCGGCGGGCGTTGTCAGTGGGACGGTGCAGGGTGGTTCCCACAGGCCGGGACGCCGACCTGGCTCCCCCCGATCATCCTGCCCCGGGGCACCCGTGTGCCCCGGTGGCCGACCTCAAGGAGCCCCCATGACCGACGTTCTGCGGCAGCACGCCGAGGACGCCTTCGCCGGCGAACTGGCCGCCCTGGCCGCGCAGGACGACCGTCCGCGCCCGGAGCGCTGGAAGCTGTCGCCATGGGCCGTGGCGACGTACCTGCTCGGCGGCGAACTGCCCGACGGCACCCGGATCACCCCCAAGTACATCGGCCCGCGCCGCGTGGTCGAGGTCGCCGTGACGACGCTGGCGACGGACCGGGCGCTGCTGCTGCTCGGCGTGCCCGGCACCGCGAAGACCTGGGTGTCCGAGCACCTGGCGGCCGCGATCAGCGGCGACTCCACGATGCTGGTGCAGGGCACCGCGGGCACCCCCGAGGAGGCCGTCCGGTACGGCTGGAACTACGCCCAGCTGCTCACCCGCGGCCCCAGCCCGGACGCCCTGGTGCCCTCGCCGCTGATGCGGGCGATGGCCGACGGCAAGATCGCCCGGGTCGAGGAGCTGACCCGCATCCCGGCCGACGTCCAGGACAGCCTGATCACCATCCTGTCCGAGAAGACTCTCCCGGTGCCGGAGTTGGGCAGCGAGACGCAGGCGGTGCGCGGCTTCAACGTGATCGCCACCGCCAACGACCGCGACCGCGGCGTCAACGAGCTCTCCAGCGCGTTGCGCCGCCGGTTCAACACCGTGGTGCTGCCGCTGCCGGGCTCGCTGGAGGAGGAGGTCGACATCGTCACCCGCCGGGTCGGCCAGCTCGGCCGCTCCCTGGAGCTGCCCGAACTGCCCGGCGGCGCCGAGGAGATCAGGCGCGTGGTGACCGTCTTCCGGGAGTTGCGGGCCGGGATCACGGTGGACGGCCGGACGAAGGTCAAGACCCCGAGCGGCACCCTCTCCACCGCCGAGGCGATCTCGGTGGTGACCAACGGCCTGGCCCTGGCCACCCACTTCGGCGACGGCGTGCTGCGCGCCGGGGACGTGACGGCCGGCATCCTCGGCGCCGTCGTCCGAGACCCGGTGGCGGACCAGGCGGTCTGGCGCGAGTACGTCGAAGGGGTGGTGCGCGAGCGCGACGGCTGGAAGGACTTCTACCGGGCCGCTCGCGAGGTGACGGCATGACCGCGGAGGTCGCTCTCCTCGGCATCCGCCACCACGGCCCCGGCTCGGCCCGTTCGGTGGCCGCCGCGCTGGCGCAGTGGCAGCCGGACGCGGTGCTCGTCGAGGGTCCGCCGGAGGCCGACGGCATCGTCCACCTGGCCGCCGAGAAGGACCTGGTGCCGCCGGTCGCGCTGCTCGCCCACGCGGTGGACGACCCGGCGAAGGCCGCCTTCTGGCCGTACGCCGCGTTCTCCCCGGAGTGGGTGGCGATCCGGCACGCCGTGGAGCACGACCTGCCGGTCCGCTTCATCGACCTGCCCGCCGGGTACGGCTTCGCGCGCGCGCCCGAGGCCACCGCCGGTTCCGACGACACCGCCGGTTCCGACGGCACCGGTGGATCCGACGCCACGGGTGCCGACGACGCCGGCGAGCTGCCCGTCGACCCGCTGGCACTGCTCGCCGAGGCGGCCGGGCACGACGACCCGGAGCGCTGGTGGGAGGACGTCGTCGAGCACCGCGCGCCCGGCACCGACGCGCTGGCCCCGTTCGCCGCCGTCGCCGAGGCGATGGGCGCGCTGCGCGCCGAGGGTCTCGGCGAGTCCCGCCGGGACCTGCTGCGCGAGGCGTACATGCGCCAGCAGATCCGCGCCGCCCGCCGCGCCGGGCACCGGCGGATCGCCGTGGTCTGCGGAGCCTTCCACGTCCCCGCGCTGGAGACGATGCCCACCGTCGCGCACGACCGGGCGCTGCTCGCCGAGCTGCCGAAGAAGGTGCGGACGGACATCACCTGGGTGCCCTGGACGCACCGCCGGCTCTCCCCGGCCACCGGGTACGGCGCGGGCGTGCACTCGCCCGGCTGGTACCACCACCTGTTCACCACCGACGGCGACCCGGTGCCGCGCTGGCTCACCCGGGCCGCCGACCTCCTGCGCGCCGAGGACCACCCGGTCTCCTCCGCCCACGTCATCGAGGCGGTCCGGCTCGCCGAGACCCTGGCCGTCCTGCGCGGTCGCCCGCTCGCCGGGCTGACCGAGACCCTGGACGCCGTCCGCGCGGTGCTCTGCGAGGGCTCGGACGTCGCCCTGGAGCTGGTCCGGGACCGCCTGGTGATCGGCGACGAGCTCGGCGAGGTCCCGGACGCCGCACCGGCGGTTCCGCTGCAGCGCGACCTCGCCCGGCTGCAGCGCTCGCTGCGACTCAAGCCCGAGGCCACGCCGAAGGACATCGACCTCGACCTGCGCAAGGAGACCGACGCGGCCCGCTCCCGGCTGCTGCACCGGCTGCGGCTGCTGGGCGTGGACTGGGGCGTGCCGGCCCGCTCCTCGGTCAACTCGACCGGGACGTTCCGGGAGAGTTGGCGGCTGTGCTGGCAGCCGGAGTTCGCGGTCCGGATCGCCGAGGCCGCCCAGTGGGGCACCACGGTCGAGGAAGCGGCCACCGGAAAGGCGGTCGGCACCGCCCGCGCCGCCGTCGAACTCGCCGAACTGACCGGCCTGGTGGAGACCTGCCTGCTGGCCGGGCTGTCCGGCGCGCTGCCCGCAGTGATGCGGGTGCTCGCCGACTGCGCGGCCCTGGACACCGACGTCGCGCACCTGGCGGGCGCGCTGCCCGCGCTGGTCCGCGCGCTGCGCTACGGCGACGTGCGGGGCACCGACGACGGCGCGCTCGCCGGGGCGGCGGCCGGCCTGGCCGAGCGGATCTGCGTCGGACTGCCGCCCGGCTGCGTCGGGCTGGACGCCGAGAGCGCGGCGGCGATGCGCGGCCGCCTCGACGAGGTGCACGGCGCGATCGGCCTGCTGACCTCCGCCGGGCCGCCGGCCGCCGACGCCGCACCGGACCGGGACGGTCCCGACGGCCGGGGTGACGCTGCCCACCCGGGCAACCCCGCCGCCCCCGCCGGCCCCGACCGGGCACCGGACCCGTACGGCCTGGCCGGCCTGGCCGACCGCTGGGCCGCCGCCCTGCGCTCACTGGCCGCCCGCGAGCCGTCCGGCGGCCCGGCGACCGGCGCCCCGGGCCTGCTCCGCGGCCGGGCCGTCCGGCTGCTGCTGGACGACGGCCGACTCGACTCCGAGGAGGCCGGCCGCCGACTGCGGCTGGTCCTGTCCGTCGCCAACGCCCCCGCGGACGCGGCCGGTTGGGTCGAGGGCTTCCTCACCGGCGGCGGCGCCCTGCTGCTGCACGACCCCCGGCTGCTCGCCCTGCTGGACGCCTGGCTGACCGGGGTGAGCGGCGAGGTCTTCACCGACGTCCTGCCGCTGCTGCGCCGTACCTTCGCCGGGCTGGAGGCGGGCGTGCGGACGACCATCGGCGGCCGGGTCGCGGCCGGTCCGCTCGGCGGCCCCCCGGCGGACCGGGCCCCGGTGGGCGAACTGGACCGCGCCCGCGCCGACGCCGCCGTCCCCGTCGTGGCCCTGCTGCTAGGCATCCGCCCGCGGATCCCCCGGCAGGCCGCCGGCCGCAACACCTGACCCTCGCAGCAGCGGACACACCCGCCGCACCCGACGACCCGCCGCACCCGACGACCGGCCGCACCCGATCACCGCGGTACCCGCTGAAGCAGGAGGACGAGATGGCAGCGCCCACGACCGACGAACGGCTGCGCCGCTGGCGGCTGGTGCTCGGCGGCGAGGCCGACGGCACCGGCTGCACCCTGCGCGGCCGGGACGCCGCGATGGACGGCGCCCTCGGCGCGCTCTACCGCGGCGCGCCCGAGCAGGGCGGCCGGGCCGGCCGCGGCGGCGGGCGGCGCAGCGCGGGGCTGGGCGGTTCGGCCCCGCAGGTGGCCCGCTGGCTGGGCGACATCCGGGAGTACTTCCCGTCCACCGTCGTCCAGCTGATGCAGCAGGACGCGATCACCCGGCTCGGCCTGGACCGGCTGCTGCTGGAGCCGGAGATGCTGGAGGCCGTCGAACCGGACGTCCACCTGGTCGGCACCCTGCTCTCGCTCAAGCACGCGCTGCCCGAGACCACCCGGGAGACCGCCCGGGCCGTGGTCGGCAAGGTGGTCGCCGACCTGGAGCGCCGACTGGCCGACCGCACCCGGGCCACCCTCGGCGGGGCCCTCGACCGCAGCGCCAAGGTCAACCGCCCCCGGCACCGCGACATCGACTGGGACCGGACGATCCGGGCCAACCTGAAGAACTACCTGCCCGAGTACGGCACCGTCGTCCCGGAGCGGCTGGTCGGCTACGCCCGCGCCCAGCGCGCGGTGAAGAAGGACGTCATCCTCTGCATCGACCAGTCCGGCTCGATGGCGCCCTCGGTCGTGCACTCGGCGGTCTTCGGCGCGGTGCTCGCCTCGATGCGCACCCTGGACACCCGGCTGGTCGTCTTCGACACCTCGGTGGTCGACCTCACCGAGCAGCTCACCGACCCGGTGGACGTCCTGTTCGCCACCCGGCTCGGCGGCGGCACCGACATCAACCGCGCGCTCGCCTACTGCCAGTCGAAGATCACCCGCCCCTCCGAGACCGTCGTCGTGCTGATCAGTGACCTGTACGAGGGCGGTATCCGGGACGGCATGCTCAAGCGGGTCGCCGCGATGAAGGCGGCCGGCGTCCAGTTCATCGCCCTGCTCGCGCTCTCCGACGAGGGTGCGCCCGCCTACGACCACGCACACGCCGCCGCCCTGGCCGCCCTCGGCGCGCCGGCCTTCGCCTGCACCCCGGACGTGTTCCCCGAGATCATGGCGGCGGCGATCGAGAAGCGCCCGATCCCGGTGCCCGACCAGGGGGTGTGACGGATTCACCCGGACGTGCGAATCCACCCGATCGGTGGAAGGGGGTTTACCGGGACGCTCTAGGCTGTCTGTGACGGTTCTCACCCATGCCGGGCAGGCCCCGGGCGGAACAGTCCCGTCCCACGGGGATAACCTGCCAGACGGACGTGACGCGCGTGTTGATTGACGTGTGCGCCCGTGGCTGTGTGGGCCGCAAGGCCGTACCTCTGCGTACCCGCACCGCCCCGACGACCCGCAGCGAAGATCCTGCCGTGGCACGCTCGTAGAGACACAATCCGCGACCACGAACAAGGACGAACACACGTGGACCTGTTCGAGTACCAGGCGAGGGACCTCTTCGCCAAGCACGGCGTGCCCGTGCTTGACGGTGATGTCATCGAGACCCCCGAAGCCGCTCGTGCCATCGCCGAGCGCTTCGGCGGACGCGCCGTCGTCAAGGCTCAGGTGAAGGTCGGCGGCCGCGGCAAGGCCGGTGGCGTCAAGCTCGCCGCGGACCCGGCCGATGCCGTCGCCAAGGCCGAGGCGATCCTCGGTATGGACATCAAGGGCCACACCGTTCACAAGGTGATGCTGGCCCAGACCGCGGACATCAAGGACGAGTACTACGTCTCGTTCCTGCTGGACCGCACCAACCGCACCTTCCTGGCCATGGCCAGCGTCGAGGGCGGCGTGGAGATCGAGGTCGTCGCCGAGCAGAACCCCGAGGCGCTCGCCAAGATCCCGGTCGACGCCAACGAGGGCTGCACCCCGGAGAAGGCCGCCGAGATCGTCGCCGCGGCGAAGTTCCCGGCCGAGATCGCCGACCAGGTCGCCGACGTCCTGCAGAAGCTGTGGAAGGTCTTCATCGCCGAGGACGCGCTCCTCGTCGAGGTCAACCCGCTGATCAAGTCCGGCGACGGCAAGATCATCGCGCTTGACGGCAAGGTCTCCCTGGACGAGAACGCCGAGTTCCGCCAGCCCGAGCACGAGGCCCTGGAGGACAAGGCCGCGGCCAACCCGCTGGAGGCCGCCGCCAAGGCCAAGGGCCTGAACTACGTCAAGCTCGAGGGCCAGGTCGGCATCATCGGCAACGGCGCGGGCCTCGTCATGAGCACCCTCGACGTGGTCGCCTACGCCGGTGAGAAGCACGGCGGCGTCAAGCCCGCCAACTTCCTCGACATCGGTGGCGGCGCGTCCGCCGAGGTCATGGCGAACGGCCTGGAGATCATCCTGGGCGACCCCGACGTCAAGTCGGTCTTCGTCAACGTCTTCGGCGGCATCACCGCGTGCGACGCGGTCGCCAACGGCATCGTGCAGGCCCTGGAGCTCCTCGCGAGCAAGGGCGAGAACGTCACCAAGCCGCTGGTCGTCCGTCTGGACGGCAACAACGCGGAGCTGGGTCGCAAGATCCTCGACGACGCGAACCACCCGCTGGTCCAGCGCGTGGACACCATGGACGGCGCCGCTGACCGCGCCGCCGAGCTGGCCAACAAGTAAGGAAGGGGACTTCACACCATGGCTATCTTCCTTACCAAGGACAGCAAGGTCATCGTCCAGGGCATGACCGGCTCCGAGGGCATGAAGCACACTCGCCGCATGCTCGCCTCCGGCACCCAGATCGTCGGCGGTGTCAACCCGCGCAAGGCCGGCACCACGGTCGACGTCGACGGCACCGAGGTGCCCGTCTTCGGCACCGTCGCCGAGGCCATGGAGAAGACCGGTGCCGACGTCACCGTCATCTTCGTGCCGCCGAAGTTCACCAAGGACGCCGTCGTCGAGGCCGTCGACGCCGAGATCGGCCTGGCCGTCGTCATCACCGAGGGCGTTCCGGTGCACGACACCGCCGCCTTCTGGGCGCACGCCGGTGCCAAGGGCAACAAGACCCGCATCATCGGCCCGAACTGCCCCGGCCTGATCAGCCCCGGACAGTCGAACGCCGGCATCATCCCGGCCGACATCACCACCTCCGGCAAGATCGGTCTGGTCTCGAAGTCCGGCACCCTGACCTACCAGCTCATGTACGAGCTGCGCGACATCGGCTTCACCTCGGCCGTGGGCATCGGCGGTGACCCGGTCATCGGCACCACCCACATCGACGCTCTCAAGGCCTTCCAGGAGGACCCGGAGACCGAGATCATCGTCATGATCGGTGAGATCGGTGGCGACGCCGAGGAGCGTGCCGCGGACTTCATCAAGGCGAACGTGACCAAGCCGGTCGTCGGCTACGTCGCGGGCTTCACCGCCCCCGAGGGCAAGACCATGGGCCACGCCGGCGCCATCGTCTCCGGTTCCTCGGGCACCGCCCAGGCGAAGAAGGAGGCCCTCGAGGCCGCCGGTGTCAAGGTCGGCAAGACGCCGTCCGAGACCGCCCGCCTGGCCCGCGAGATCATCGCCGCCCAGGCCTGATCCCGCCCCCGCGCGCAACGAGCGCCCCCGCCCTTCCCGGGCGGGGGCGCTCGCCGCTTTCAGCGGGCTGCTTCGGCGCGCTGCTTTCGGCGCGCCTCCGGCTGCCGGCCTCCGGGGAGCCGGCCTCCTTCAGTGCGCTCTCGGTCCCGTCGTGCAGGGCCGCGGCGACCACAGCGGGCAGACCACCGGACCCTGCGGCGGCGGGGCCTCCGCGCCCCGCGCCGCCGCCGGCAGCTGCCAGCGGGCGACTGCCTGGCTGTGAGGCTCCAGCAGTACTGCCTCCAGTCCCGGCGCCGGGCTGCACCACAGGCTGCTGATGCCGTTCGGCGCCCCGCCCGGCAGCAGCGGCACGCCCGGCTCCTCCGCCTCGGCGGCGGGCAGGCACAGCGAGGGTGCCGGCGGCTCGGGCGGCCGGAACAGCACGGCCGGCCGCACCCCCGCCAGGGTCGCCAGCGCCGCCCCGCCCACCGCCGCCGTCAGCAGGGCCGCCGCGCCCGTCCGGCTCGCCGTCCCCAGCCGGTACCGGGCCCGCAGCACCGGCACCGGCGCCCGGTGCGGCGCCGGGCAGCCGCGCACCGCCGCCCGGTGCAGCAGTCGGCTCAGCCCGTCCGCGAACCCCGGCGCCGCCGGATCCGGCCCCACCAGGTCCGGCACCCACTGCGCCAGCGCCGCCCTGGCCGTCCACACCCGCCCCTCGGCGGCCGCCCGCGTCGACTCCACCTCCACCGCGATCGCCGCCGCCGGCAGCCCCAGCCCGTCGTGCAGCACCAGCGCCCGGCGCTGCGGCCGCGACAGCCGCTTGAGCGCCTTCAGCAGCGCCCGGTCGCGGTCGGTCAGCCGGTCGTGGTCCGGCAGCACCGCCTGCGACTCGTCCGCCGGACGCACCTGGATCCGCCGGTGTGGCAGGCCCCACGCGTGCGCCCGTCGCGGCCCGCCCCGGTGCCACGGCGACAGCGCCAGCTCACACGCCCGCACCCGCACCCACGCCTCCGGATCCCCCGACCGGGCCACCGCCTGCCACCCCCGCCGCGCCTGCCCGAACGCCAGCCGCACACAGTGCACCGCGCGGTGGCGGCAGGCGGTCAGCAGGAACACCTGCTGCACCAGGCGGGTGTGCGCGGTCTCGTACAGCTCCTCGAAGCTCGGCGCCGGGCGGTCGGCGGCGTAGGGCGAAGCCGGTGCGGGGGACGAAGGGTCGCGCCTCTCCGCGGGCCGGCCGCGCCCGCCCGCGGCCGGTGCGGCCGGAGCCGTGTGCGTCATCTCGCCGTGCCCTTCCGTGCCGGCGGGCGCCGGGGCGGGCCGGCCGCCGACGGCCGGGGGCTGCTGGTGCTTCGCGGTCGAGGAGTCCTGGGGGGCCTGCGGTCCGTCGCCGGAGGGTGCCGTACGGCTGGCGAGCGGGGGCCGCTGATGCTCCGGAGCCGTGGAACCCTGGGGGTTCTGCGCCAGGTTGTCGTGCTGTGCCGCCTCCTCGTTCCGTCCGGTGCCGGAGGACTGCCGCCGTTCTTCGTCTGCGGCCGAGGCGGCCGGAGTCGCCTGCCCGCCGTCGGCGGCCGGGCGCCCGTGCGCGGCCGCCGACGGCGCCGTGCCGGTGCCGGCGGAGGTGTGCGGCTCCGCGCCGGTCTCCGGAGAGGTGTCGATGAGGTCCGGCCGGGGCGCCTGGTCGGGGAGGGAGGACGGACGCCCGCGCGCGGGCGTGTGCGCCGTGTCTCCGCGCTCTTGGCGGGCGCGCCGCGCCGTCCGGCCGCGTCGGGCGCCGGAGGCGGGGGGTGGCGTGGCGCCCGGCGGCGCTGCCACCACTGCTTGAGGTGCCGACTGCGCCGCTTGCTCGGCCGTTCGGGTCCGTCCGCCGTCGATCGCCGTCCGGCCGTTGACCGCGGCGGGGCCGAGGGAGGACGGGGTGAGGCCGGCGAAGTTCGCCGGGCGCAGGGGCGGGACGTACGGCAGGGTGCCCGCGGCGCGGGTGATCGCCTCGGCTTCGGTGGGGGCGCCGAGTTTCCGCATGGCGCGCAGGAGGTAGCTGCGGGCGGTGGTGGGGGTGATGCCGAGGGCGGCGGCGGTGTGGGGGAGGTCGTGCCCGGCGGCGAGGTGGGCGAGGGTCTGGGCCTCACGGGGGGTCAGCTTCCGCAGCAGGCGGGCCGCGTCGTGGTCGGCGCCGGCGGGCTCGCGGTGGCGCTTCGGGGTGGGGGAGTCGGCGGTGGGCGGCGTGGTCATCAGACGCTCCGGGCCGGGGCGCCGGCGGTTGGGGGGCAGGGTCTGAAAATGCGCATAAGCCAATAATCTGGGACACGGCGGCGGTTTGCCGCTTCACGGAGCATGGCGAGTCGCCTTGGCACCATGAGGCGCATGACGCAGCTGATGGGCCGTCCGATCCTCGAGGCGCCGGGAGAATTGGGCGGACGCCCCGCGCTGGCCGACCTGTTGGCGGGGGTACGGGCGGCGCTGGTCGGCTTGGCGGGGGTCGGAGTGCCGGTGCTCGGGCTGTGGGTGGTGACGCCGTACGCGGACGACGGCGCCGCCGCTGCCACCCGGTTGGCGGGGGTGCTGTGGCTGCTCGGGCACGGTGCGCCGGTGCTGCGCGGGGATGCGGGCGCCCCGCTGACCGTCACTCCGCTGCTGCTCGGCGTCCTGGCCGTGGTCCGGCTCCACCGGGCGGGTGCCGGGGTGGCGGCGCGGCGCGGGCCGCTGCGCTCGCGCTGGGGCGGCCCGGTGGCGCTATGGGCGGGGTACTGCGCGGTGGCGGTGGCGGTGGCCCTGCACTGCGCGGGCGCCGGGCTGTTCCGCAGCCAGGTGCTGCTGGACGTCCTGGTGGTGGCAGTGGTGGCGGCCCTGGCCACGGCCGCCGGAGTCCGCTCGGCCGACGCCGTCGGCTCCCCGATGGCCCGCTCCCCGATCGCCCGCTCCACGATGGTCGGCTCCCCGATGGCCCGCTCCCCGATCGCCCGCTCCACGATCGTCGGCTCCCCGATCGCCCGCTCCCTGCTGGACCGTCTCCCGCCGTCGTGCCGTCCGACCGGCGGCGCGGCGGTGGTACGGGCCGCGGCGCTGGCGGCCGGGGCCGGGCTGGTCGCGGCGGGCGGGGTGCTGGTGGCGGTGTCGGCGCTGCTGGACGCGGTGGTCGGTGGCGGGCGCGGGATGGCGCTGCTCGGACGCGGGCCCGCCGCGCTGTCGGGCCTGCTGCTGCTCGCGCTGGTGCTGCTGCCGAACGCGGTGCTGTGGGGCGCGGCGTACGCGCTCGGCCCGGGGTTCGTGGTGGGCACCGGGACGGCGGTGTCGCCGGGCGGTACGGCGCTGGGGTCGGTGCCGGAGTTCCCGCTGTTCGCGCTGCTGCCGGCCGACGGCCCGGGCGGCTGGCGGTGGGCGGCGCTGGTGCTGCCGCTGCTGGCCGGGGTGGTGCCGACGGTGTTGTTGGGCCGCGCGGCGGCGGGTCGGCGGAGTCCGGCCGACGGGATCGACGGGATCGAGGGAATCGAAGGGGTCGAGGGGGCTGAGGACCGCGCCGAGCCCTGGCCGCCCGCCGCGACGGTGACGGCTGCGCTGGCGGCGGCCCTGGTGGTGGGGGCGGTGGCCGCCCTGCTGGGCTGGCTGTCCGGCGGGGCGCTGGCGGGCGAGCGGATGGTCTGGCTGGGGCCGGTGCCGTGGTCGACGGGCCTGGCGGCGGCGGGCTGGCTCGCGCTGGTGACCGTCCCGGGCGCCCTGCTCGTACGGCACCGCGCGCTCGCCCCGGCGGAGGGTCAGGGCGCGTACGCCCGGCTCGTGTGGCAGGCGCGCCGGGGTGCGCTGCGGCTGCGTGCCCGTACGCACGCCCTCGTGCTGCGCCTGTCCGGGCCTGCCCGCGAGGCCGCGGACCCGGTCGACTGAAGCCGGACCGGTCGACTGACGGACTGACGGACGGCCGGACTGCCGGGCTACTCGGTGTTCCCGGTGAAGTCCACGTACCACTGCGGCGCGTACCGGTCGCAGTTCTCGGCGCCGACGGCGGTCAGCGAGTCCTGGACGCAGGTGACGTAGTCGCGGTAGTGGTAGCCGAGGCCGATCACCGACGTGGCGACGACGACGGTCATCGCGCCGGTCAGGATCCCGGCGAGCGCGGCCGGGGTGAGCGGGTTCGGCGCCGTGCCCCCGCGGACCGGGCCGAACGCCCCCGAAGGACCGACCGCCCCCGAAGGACCGACCGCCCCCGCAGGGCCGGCGGCCGCGCCCGCGGCACCCTTCGGGCTCCGCAGGGCGCTGATGCCCCAGACGATGCCGAGCACCCCGACCAGCAGGGCGATCCAGTGGAAGCCCGCGAACAGGCAGACCAGCGCGAACGGCCCGGCCAGCGCGGCGTTGCGGGCCCGGCGGTGGGCCGGGTTGGCGGGGTCGAGCCGGGGCGGCTGCGGGGCCGGGGGCCGCTGGCCGGGCCGGCCGTCGCCCTGGCCGGAGCCCCACGGCGGCGGGAGCTGCGGGCGCTCGCCACCCTGGCCGCCGGCGCCGTCCGAGCCCTTGCCGGTCCAGGGGCTGCGCGGCTGCCACGGCTGGTCCGGGGCATCCGTGGGCGGCGGCGCGAAGGGGTTGCGCTCGTCGGTGTCGTCGCCGCTGCTCATGGGTTCAGCCAATCCTTGTCGGTCGGAGCTCGGCCGGAGCTCTGTCGGAACTCTGTCGGAACCCGGTCGAACTCGGCCGGAGCTCGCTCCGAGTCCGGCCTGAGGGTCCCGCGGTCGTCGCGGTCTCGCGGTCGGCGCGGTCTCCCGCGCCCTCCAATGATCCCGCAGCCGTTCGTCGGCCCACCGGCGGCCCGGGCCCCGAGCCCGGTCGGGGCCGTCCGGACGGGGCGGGACTCCGGTGCGGCGGGCCCCCGGCCGTGTCTTCGACAGGCCCGGGGAGATCCCCGTCTCAACTACGCGCGTAGCGCCGCCGGGAGGGTTCGGAGGCCGTCCGACCAGCCGTTATCGTGGTGACGGTCAGCAGCTCACATCGGTTCCCGGGGCCCGCGTCGCGGCGGGTTTTCCTGGTGTTCCCCCTCGCTCGACCTGCCGTTCGTAGTGGCCCCACCACCGGTGGACGTACCAGCGCACGGCGCCCGACCTACGGAGAATCGCGCAGTGGCCGCCGCCCCCGCCCAGCACTTCCCTCCCCGTACGCCCGGACCGGCCCGTCTGGTGGTGCTGGTCTCCGGCTCCGGAACCAATCTGCAGGCGCTGATCGACGCGGTCGCGGACCCGGCGTACGGCGCCGAGATCCTGGCCGTCGGCGCGGACCGGGACGGGATCGTCGGCCTGGAGCGTGCCGCGAAGGCGGGCCTGCCGACCTTCGTCCACCGGGTGAAGGACTTCTCCGACCGCGCCGCCTGGGACCGGGCGCTGACCGCCTCCGTCGCCGAGTACGAGCCTGACGTGGTGGTCACGGCCGGCTTCATGAAGATCCTCGGCCCCGAGTTCGTCACGGCCTTCGCCGGGCGGATCGTCAACACCCACCCCGCACTGCTGCCGTCCTTCCCCGGCGCCCACGGCGTCACCGACGCGCTCGCGTACGGCGTGAAGGTCACCGGCTGCACCGTCCACCTGGTCGACGCCGGTGTGGACACCGGGCCGATCATCGCGCAGGGCGTCGTCGAGGTCGTCGACGCCGACCACGCCGATGGCGGCGACGCGCTGCACGAGCGCATCAAGACAGTCGAGCGCAAGCTGCTCGTCGACGTCGTGGGCCGGCTGGCCCGCGAGGGCCACCGCATCGAGGACCGAAAGGTATGGATTCCGGCATGAGTGCCAGCTCCACCACGCCCCCCGTTTCGGAGAACATCCGTCCGATCCGTCGCGCGCTGATCAGCGTGTACGACAAGACCGGTCTGGAGGAGCTGGCCCAGGGCCTGCACGCCGCCGGGGTCGCCATCGTCTCCACCGGTTCCACCGCCGGCCGGATCGCCGCCGCCGGTGTCCCGGTGACCGAGGTCTCCGAGCTGACCGGTTTCCCGGAGTGCCTGGACGGGCGCGTGAAGACGCTGCACCCCCGCGTGCACGCCGGCGTGCTGGCCGACCTGCGGCTGGAGTCGCACCGCGCGCAGCTGGCCGAGCTGGGCGTCGAGCCCTTCGACCTGGTCGTGGTGAACCTCTACCCGTTCAAGGCCACCGTCGCCTCGGGCGCCACCCCGGACGAGTGCGTCGAGCAGATCGACATCGGCGGTCCGAGCATGGTCCGCGCCGCCGCGAAGAACCACCCGTCGGTGGCCGTCGTGGTCGACCCGGCCCGCTACGGCGACGTGCTGAAGGCCGCCCAGGGGGGCGGCTTCGACCTGGCCACCCGCAAGCGCCTGGCCGGTGCCGCGTTCGCCCACACCGCCGCCTACGACGTGGCCGTCGCCTCCTGGTTCGAGGCCGGCTACGCGCCCAGCGACGAGCGTTTCCCCGAGTTCCTGGGCTCGACCTGGGAGCGGCAGAACGTGCTGCGCTACGGCGAGAACCCGCACCAGGGCGCCGCGCTGTACAGCGACGGCACCGGCGGCCTGGCCGGCGCGCAGCAGCTGCACGGCAAGGAGATGTCGTACAACAACTACGTCGACACCGACGCCGCCCGCCGCGCCGCCTACGACCACGCCGAGCCGGCCGTGGCGATCATCAAGCACGCCAACCCGTGCGGCATCGCGACCGGCGCCGACGTCGCCGAGGCGCACCGCAAGGCGCACGAGTGCGACCCGGTCTCCGCGTACGGCGGCGTGATCGCGGTCAACCGCCCGGTCACCGTCGAGCTGGCCGAGCAGATCGCCCCGATCTTCACCGAGGTCGTCGTGGCCCCCGGCTACGAGGACGGCGCCGTGGAGGTGCTGACCCGCAAGAAGAACCTGCGGGTGCTGGTCGCCCCCGGGGCCCCGGCCAACCGCCAGGAGGTCCGCCCGATCTCCGGTGGCGTGCTGCTGCAGGACGCCGACCGGGTGCACGCCGAGGGCGACGACCCGGCGAACTGGACGCTCGCCACCGGCGAGGCGCTCTCCGCCGCCGAGCTGGCCGAACTGGCCTTCGCCTGGCGGGCCTGCCGGGCCGTCAAGTCCAACGCGATCCTGCTGGCCAAGGACGGCGCCTCGGTCGGCGTCGGCATGGGCCAGGTCAACCGGGTCGACTCCTGCAAGCTCGCGGTCGAGCGGGCCGGCGAGCGGGCCAAGGGCGCGTTCGCGGCCTCGGACGCCTTCTTCCCGTTCGCGGACGGCCCGGCGATCCTGATCGCGGCCGGCGTCAAGGCCATCGTCCAGCCCGGCGGTTCGATCCGTGACGAGGAGGTCATCGCGGCGGCCGCCGAGGCCGGCGTGACCATGTACTTCACCGGCGCGCGGCACTTCTTCCACTGATTCCGGACCGAGCCGGACCAAGCCGGACCGAGCCGGTCGTCGGCCACCGAGCCGACGTGACGCTATGACAGAGCGGCCCGACCCCTCCGAGGAGGGGCCGGGCCGCTCTGTCATACCGGTCGGACCGGTCAGTACCTCGGCCGGTTGAACCAGTTGACGCCGTCCCGGACGCACATGGCGGTGATCCAGATGATGCTGATCGCCAGCCACAGGAAGGCCATCACCAGGCCCACGGCGGTGCCGGCGGAGATGGCGCCCAGCAGGATCAGCAGGCCGACCAGGCCCCCGAGCGAGCCGTACACGATGGTGGTGATCCGGACGGTGTTGCCGCCCTTGCCGAACTTGGCGCCGAGCGTGATGGAGAGCGCGGCGAAGAGCCCGAACAGGACCGCGACGACGATGATGACGCTGGCGGCGGCGTCGCCCATCGCGGTGAACGGGTTGTCGCTGGTCGTCGTGTGCTTGATGGTGTTGGTGGCGTCCTTGGCGGCAGCTCCGATGACCAGGTAGATGATCGTCAGGATCGCCTGCACACCGCCCACGATGAACAGCAGCACCCGCGCGGTCATCACCAGGCCCGGCATCGACGCCGGCGCGGCCGGTGCGTAGCCGTAGGCCGGGGCCTGCTGCGGGTAGCCGTACGCGGCGGGCGGCGCCGGGGGCGCCTGCTGCGGGTAGCCGTAGCCCGGGGCGGCCGGCGGCTGGCCGTACGGGTTGTTCGGGTCGGGCGGATAACTCATGGATGCCTCCGGGCAGTTGCGGGGACGGGGACGGGACGGCGGACGCCCGGTGCCGGTCGGTGAGTCGGGTCGCCGACCAGGTGGGACAGTAGCGGAGCAGGGTGACAGCCCGGCGGCGGTGACGGGCGCCGTCGGCTCAGCAGCGCGGTGAGCGCCGGATCAGTGGAGCCCTCGACGGGCACAGCGCGGGCGGGACGGCGCCGCGACGGCCGGGCTGCTCGGTCTGCTGTGGTCGGCTCACTTGCTCTTTCCCCCGGGTACGCCCCGCCGCGGGACCCGTCGGCCCGTCACCGGGCCGGGGCGCGGCGGGAATGCCCGCTTATCGTGATCCGGACGGCAGCGCCCTGTCCAGCCGGTTCCACGGGCCGGGTCAAGAATGTGGCGCAACCGCAACGTGCGGCGGACCTTCGTGCCCGTCCGGTCACCCGGACCGGACTCGCCGCGGGACCCACCGCGAGACCCACCCGCGGACCCGCTCGAGGACGCGCCGTGCACCCGACCGCGGGTCCGACCGCGGGACGTGGCCGGCCGTGGTACGGCGACCTGCCGCGATCCGGGAGAATGGGGTCATGACTGCCCAGATTCTCGATGGCAAGGCCACCGCCGCCGCGATCAAGTCCGAACTCGCCGCCCGCGTGGCGGCCCTCAAGGCGAAGGGCGTCACGCCCGGCCTCGGCACCGTCCTGGTCGGCGACGACCCGGGCAGCCGCTGGTACGTGAACGGGAAGCACAAGGACTGTGCCGAGGTCGGCATCGCCTCGATCCAGCGCGAGCTGCCCGCCACCGCCACCCAGGAGGACGTCGAGAACGTCGTCCGCGAGCTGAACGCCGACCCGACCTGCACCGGCTACATCGTCCAGCTGCCGCTGCCCAAGGGCCTGGACCAGAACCCGGTCCTGGAGCTGATGGACCCGGACAAGGACGCCGACGGCCTGCACCCGACCTCGCTCGGCCGGCTCCTCCTGGGCATCGACGGCCCGCTGCCCTGCACCCCGCTGGGCATCGTCGAGCTGCTGCGCCGCCACGACGTCGAGATCAACGGCGCCGAGGTGGTCGTGGTCGGCCGCGGCATCACCGTCGGCCGCTCGATCGGCCTGCTGCTGACCCGCCGTTCCGAGAACGCCACGGTGACCCTGTGCCACACCGGCACCCGGGACCTGAGCGCCCACCTGCGCAAGGCCGACATCATCGTGGCCGCCGCCGGCGTGCCGCACCTGGTCAAGCCGGAGGACGTCAAGCCGGGCGCGGCGGTGCTGGACGTGGGCGTCAGCCGCAGCGAGGGCAAGATCGTCGGCGACGTCCACCCGGGTGTGGCCGAGGTGGCCGGCTGGATCTCCCCGAACCCCGGCGGCGTGGGCCCGATGACCCGCGCGATGCTGCTCAACAACATCGTCGAGGCGGCCGAGCGCCGCGCCGGCATCTGACACCCGAGGGACGGCGAGCATGACTGAACCGCGACCGGCGCGGTCCCGGCGCAGGCCGGTCAAGACCACCGGCATCCTGCCGCCCGAGGGCTCGTCCGCCGCCCTCGGGGGCGACCACGCCCTGCCGGTCCGGCAGTGGCCGATAACGCTGGTCCTGCTGGTGGTCGGCGCGGGCCTCGCGGTCACCTGGTTCGCCGACTTCAAGGACGGCTTCAAGTACGGGCTGCTGATCCTCGGCGGCGGCGTGCTGCTCGGCGCGGTGCTGCGCCTGGTGCTGCCCGAGGTCGGGATGCTGGCGGTGCGCAGCCGCTTCACCGACGTGATCGTGCTGACCTTCCTGGGCGCCTCGATCGTGCTGCTGACCCTGGTCGCGCAGCCGAACCCGTGGCTGCAGATCCCGCTGCTCGACAACATCGGCAAGCTGATGGGCCGGCCCAGGCACTGACCGGCCCGCACGCCGATCGAACGGCCCCCGCCCGGCTCCCCGTCCTTCGGGAGCCGGGCGGGGGCCGCGGTGCTTCTGTGACGCATCAGCCACGCCCGCGCACGCGGCGTACGCTTCCCTTTGCGATAACCTGACGCCGGTCTCTCGATGTCGAGAGACCATCCTCGGCTCCAGTGCGCCGGTGTGCCTGGGGCACCTGGCGATTTGCTGGAGAAGGTAGAAATGACTCGCACCCCCGTCAACGTCACCATCACCGGAGCGGCCGGCCAGATCGGCTACGCGCTGCTCTTCCGCATCGCCTCGGGCCACCTGCTCGGTGCCGACGTGCCGGTGAACCTGCGCCTCCTCGAGATCCCGCAGGGCCTCAAGGCCGCCGAGGGCACCGCCATGGAGCTCGTCGACTGCGCCTTCCCGCTGCTGCGCGACATCGAGATCACCGACAAGCCTGAGGTGGCCTTCGACGGCGCCAACGTCGCGCTGCTGGTCGGCGCCCGTCCGCGCACCGCCGGCATGGAGCGCGGCGACCTGCTGCAGGCCAACGGCGGCATCTTCGGCCCGCAGGGCAAGGCGATCAACGCCCACGCCGCGGACGACATCAAGGTCCTGGTCGTCGGCAACCCGGCCAACACCAACGCCCTGATCGCCCAGCGCAACGCCCCGGACGTCCCGGCCGAGCGCTTCACCGCGATGACCCGCCTGGACCACAACCGCGCCGTCGGCCAGCTGTCCGCCAAGACCGGCGCCCTGGTCTCCGACATCAAGCGCGTCACCATCTGGGGCAACCACTCCGCGACCCAGTACCCGGACATCTTCCAGGCCGAGGTCGCCGGCAAGCCGGCCTTCGAGGCCGTCGGCAGCGACCAGGCCTGGCTGGAGAAGGACTTCATCCCGACCGTCGCCAAGCGCGGCGCCGCCATCATCGAGGCCCGTGGCGCCTCCTCGGCCGCCTCGGCCGCCAACGCCGCGATCGACCACGTGTACACCTGGGTCAACGGCACCGCCGAGGGCGACTGGACCTCCATGGGCGTCGTCTCCGACGGCTCCTACGGCGTCCCGGCCGGCCTGATCTCCTCCTTCCCGGTCACCACCAAGGACGGCAAGTTCGAGATCGTCCAGGGCCTGGAGATCTCCGACTTCTCGCGCGGCCGCATCGACGCCTCGGTCAAGGAGCTGACCGAGGAGCGCGACGCGGTGCAGGAGCTGGGCCTCATCTGAGCCCGCTGAGCACTCCGGCGGCCCGTCACCCCTCCCCGGGGCGGCGGGCCGCCGCCGTGTCCGGCCTCGGAGGCCCGCCTCCGCGCACCGGCCGCCCTACACTGGCCCGCTGTGAACGAAACCCTCGGGGACGCCGCGCTCGTCCTCGTCTTCATCCTGCTGGGCGGGCTGTTCAACGTCGCCGAGATCTCGCTGATCTCGCTGCGCGAGGGCCAGATCCGGACGCTGGAGGCGCTTGGCACCCGGCGCTCGGCCCGGGCCGCGCACCTGGCTGCCGACCCCAACCGCTTCCTGGCCGCCGTCCAGGTCGGGGTGACCTGCATGGGCTTCCTGTCCGCCGCCTTCGGCGCGGACACCCTGGCGGGCAAGGTCGCGCCGCTGTTCGTCCGGGCGGGCCTGACCGAGGGCGTGGCCGACGCGATCGCCCTGGTCAGCCTCACCCTGGTGATCAGCTACGCGTCACTGGTGCTCGGCGAGCTGACCCCCAAGCGGATCGGCCTGCAGCGCGCCGAGTCCATCGCGGTCATCGCCGCCCCGGTGGTGGACGTGATGTCGGTCGTGCTGCGCCCGGTGATCTGGCTGCTCGGCCACTCCACCAATCTGATGGTCCGCCTGCTCGGCGGCGACCCGGCGGCCGGGCGCGGCTCGATGAGCTCCGAGGAACTGCGCGGCCTGGTCGCCGCCAACACCGAACTCGGCAGCGACGAGCGGGCGTTGATCGCCGACGTGTTCTCCGCCGGGGAGCGCCAGCTGCGCGAGGTGATGGTCCCGCGCACCGAGGTGACCTTCCTGGACGCCGAGCGCCCGCTGGCCGCCGTACGGCACCAGGCCGACACCTCGCCGCACTCGCGCTACCCGGTGGTCGAGGGCAGCGCCGACGCGGTGGTCGGCTTCGTGCACGTCCGCGATCTGTACGGCGCCCGCGGTGAACAGGCAGCCAAGGTCCGCGACCTGGCCCGCCCGGTCAAGCTGCTGCCCGGCACCAAGCGGGTGCTGGAGGCGATGGGGGAGATGCGCCGCGAGGGCCACCACCTGGCCATCGTGGTGGACGAGTACGGCGGCACCGCGGGGATCGTCACCCTGGAGGACCTGGTCGAGGAGGTCATCGGCGAGATCCGGGACGAGTACGACCGGCCGGAGTCCGCCCCCACCCGTCGGCTGGCCGGCGGCGGCATGGAGCTGGACGGCCTGCTCAACCTCGGCGACTTCGCCGAGGAGACCGGCGTCACCCTGCCCGAGGGCCCGTACGAGACGGTGGCCGGCTGCCTGGTCGCCTCGCTCGGCCGGCTGCCCCGGGACGGCGACCACGTGCGCATCCCGCTGGAGGGCGGCGGCGGGGTGCTGCTGACGGTGGCCAAGGTCGAGGGCCGGCGGATCGCCCGGGTGAGGGTGAGTGCCGTCACACTGGTGGAACCTCCAGGGGCGGACGTTTCCTGAGCGACCGGTGGAACTGGAACAATGGCCCGCATGGTCAACGCAGCGGTCACCGGTCCGGTCAAGGGCCGTCCCCGGGTACTCTCCGGCATCCAGCCCACCTCCGGCTCGTTCCACCTCGGCAACTACCTCGGCGCGGTGCGCCAGTGGGTCGACCTGCAGAAGGACAACGACGCCTTCTACATGGTCGTCGACCTGCACGCGATCACGGTGCCGCAGGACCCGGCGACGCTGCGCGAGAACACCCGGGTCTCCGCCGCCCAGCTGCTCGGCGCGGGCCTGGACCCGGACCACTGCACGCTCTTCGTCCAGTCGCACGTGCCCGAACACGCGCAGCTCGCCTGGGTGATGAACTGCCTCACCGGCTTCGGCGAGGCCTCGCGGATGACCCAGTTCAAGGACAAGTCCTCCCGGTACGGCTCCGAGAGCACCACGGTCGGCCTGTTCACCTACCCGATCCTCCAGATCGCGGACATCCTGCTCTACCAGGCGGACGCCGTCCCGGTCGGCGAGGACCAGCGCCAGCACGTCGAGATCACCCGCGACATCGCCGAGCGCTTCAACACCCGCTACAGCCCGACCTTCACCGTGCCGAAGCCGTACATCCTCAAGGAGACGGCGAAGATCCAGGACCTCCAGGACCCGGCCGTCAAGATGAGCAAGTCGGCCTCCTCGCCCAAGGGCCTGGTGGGCCTGCTGGACGACCCGAAGGCCAGCGCCAAGAAGATCAAGAGCGCCGTCACCGACACCGGCACCGTCGTGTCCTACGACGAGGAGGAGAAGCCGGGCGTCTCCAACCTGCTGCGCATCCACTCCGCGCTCAGCGGCCAGTCGGTCGACCAGCTGGTCGCGCACTTCGAGGGCAAGATGTACGGCGCCCTGAAGACCGAGCTGGCCGAGCTGTTCACCGAGTGGGTCACCCCCTTCCAGGAGCGCACCCGCACCTTCCTGGACGACCCGGCCGAGCTGGACCGGGTGCTGGCGATCGGTGCCGAGAAGGCCCGCGAGGTGGCGTCGGTGACGCTGGAGACGGTGTACGACCGGATCGGCTTCCTCCCGGCCGCCAAGCGGTGACTCCCGTCACACGCCTGCCCGGTGGTGACGACCGTGACCCGCCCTTCGCCTCCGAGCGCCCGGATCCGGCGCGCTCTTCGGCCCAGGGCGGGGAGGTCGTCACCATCGGCGTGTCCGTGAGCGTCCCGGATCCGTACGGCGTGGCGATCCAGGACGCCCGGGCCGGGCACGGCGATCCGCTGGCCCGGTCGATACCGACGCACGTCACCCTGCTGCCGCCGACCGAGGTGCCGGCCGAACTGCTGCCGAAGATCGAGGAGCACCTGGCGGCGGTGGCGGCCGCGCACCGGCCGTTCCGGATGCTGCTGCGCGGCGGCGGGACCTTCCGCCCGGTCTCCCCGGTGGTGTACGTCCGGGTCGAAGAGGGCGCGCAGGAGTGCCGGCTGCTGGAGGCGGACATCCGCTCCGGCCCACTGGCCCGCGAGCTGGCCTTCCCGTACCACCCGCACGTGACGGTCGCCCACGGCCTGCCGGACGAGGTGCTGGACCGGGCGTACGAGCAGGCGCGCGGCTTCCGGGCGTCGTTCCCGGTGCCGGGCTTCGGCCTCTCCCGGTTCGACGCGGACGAGGTCTGGCGGCCCTGGCGGAGCTACTCCTTCTCCTGAGTCGGGGTCCACGACCGACCTCCTGGGCCGGGGTCCACGACCGACCTCCTGGGTCGGGGTCCACGACCGACCTCCTGGGCCGGGGTCCACGACCGACCTCCTGGGCCGGGGTCCACGACCGACCTCCTGGGCCGGGGTCCACGACCGACCAGCTGGGCCGGGGCCCGCGACCGGCGCCGGGCTATCCCCCGGCCGGCCGCGGTGCGAGCATCCGGTCGACCACCCGGCGGGCCGCGCCGCCGTCGTCCAGTGCGCAGTGCTCGGCCTGGAAGCGCCGGTAGCGCTCGACGCAGCCGGGCGGTAACCCGGCGCCGCTGTCGGCGAGTTCGCGCAGCGCGCCGAGCAGTTCGGCGGAGGTCGCCACCAGCGGGCCCGGGGCGTTCGACTCGAAGTCGAAGTAGAAGCCGCGCAGGGTGTCGCGGTAGTGCTCCAGGTCGTAGGTGAAGAAGTACATCGGGCGGCCGGTGATCGCGAAGTCAAACATGATCGACGAGTAGTCGGTCACCAGGACGTCCGCGACCAGCAGCAGTTCCTGCGGGTCGGGGTAGTCCCCGCAGTCGTACCGGAAGCCGTCGCCCGCGCCCGGGAGGGGTTCGCGCACGTGCGTGTGCGGGCGGACCAGCAGCACGTGGTCCTTGCCGAGCAGCCGCCGGGCGTGGTCGAGGTCCAGCCGCAGGTCGAGCCGGAAGCCGTCGCCGTCGCCGCGCCGCTGGTCCTCGCGCCAGGTCGGCGCGTACAGCACGATCCGCTTGCCGTCGGGGACGCCGAGCCGGCGGCGGACGGCCGCGGCGATCCGCCCGTCCGGGCGGGCGAGCATGTCGTTGCGCGGGTAGCCGGACTCCAGCACCTCGCCCCGGTAGCGGAAGGCACGCCGCAGGATCGGGGTGGCGAACGGGCTGGGGGAGAGCAGCAGGCTCCACTGCGGGGTCTCCCGGTCGAGTGCCTCCAGGTAGCCGTGGTCGGCCAGCCAGGGGTTCTCGACGTCGTGGGCGATCCGCTTCAGCAGCGAGCCGTGCCAGGTCTGCACGACGACCTGGCCGGGGCGGCGCTCCAGGAAGTCCGGGAAGTGCGTGTTGCCGACCAGGTAGCGGCAGGTGGCCAGCGCCCGGTACCACTCCGGGCTCCAGATCCGCACCGGCGTGATCCCGGCCGGCACCTCGGCCTGTGCGTCGTCGACCACCCACAGGTGCTCCAACGGCGTGCTGCGGCGCACGAGTTCGGCGTGCACCGCGCGCGGGGAGTCGGCGTAGCCGCGGCCGCCGAACACGTCGTACAGCACGGCCTCGCGCAGCGGTTCGCGCCGGGCGGCCGGGTAGTGCTCGGCGCGCTGGCGGTGCTGCGTCCAGGCGCTGCGCTCGGCGGCGCCGAGCACCGGGGTGGAGTCCACCAGGAGGGTGTCGTGCCAGCGGCGCTGCAGCAGGATCCGCTTGCCGCCGGCCGTGGTGGCGGCGGGGACGGCGGGCAGCGCGGCGGGGGCGGCGAGCAGCGGGCGGCCCGGCCCGGAGCCGTCGGCGGGCTCCAGCGCGGCCTCCCAGATGCCCTTGCGCAGCGGCAGCGCGGCGCCGTCCGAGCCGGTGCGGGTGGCGGGCACCCGGGCCAGGAAGCGGCCGTCCGGGCCGGTCTCGACCGGGGTGCGGACCTCGCTCGCGGTGCCGGAGTGCCGCAGCACCAGTTCCAGCCGGTCCGCGGCCGGGTCCGGGCAGTGGCCGCACAGTTCGAAGCCGTCGGCCCGTACCGCGATCCGGTCGACCAGGCCGACCGCGGGCTGGACGCAGACCTGGAGGCGCCCGTCGGCGAGGTGCTTGAGGTAGAGCACGCGGCCGGGGGCGTCGGGCAGCGGGTGCTGGCCGGCCACCGGGCCGCCGCGTTCGTCGAGGCAGAGCTGCTCGGTGCCGCCGTCGGGCCGCAGCAGTTCGGCGTCCCAGTGCTCCGGTTCGCCGCTGCCGCGCCCTGCGGCGGTGAACGGCCGGTACGGCAGGCGGGTGGTGAAGGTGTTCCCGCCGCGGGTGAGCGGCTGCTCGATCACCGCGTCGCTCTGCCGGTGGCGCAGCCGCAGCACGGTGCCGGAGGGGCAGGAGTCGGCGATGCCGCCCAGGTCGAGGTCGACGGCGGTGCGGGCGGCCCGGGTGATCCGTACGGCCGGGCGCTCCAGCCGCAGCCGTAGCCGGCCGTCCTCGAAGTACGGCTGGAGGCGGACGTCGCGGTCCACCCAGCGGGCCGGCGGGTATTCGCCGGAGCCGCACCAGTGCGGGGCGAGGGCGCCGTACTGGCGGCGCACCCGGGCGGCGCGGGGGCGGGTGAAGAGGGTGGTGTCGATCTGCCAGTCGCCGAGCAGCCACCGGCCCTCGCGGCGCAGCCGGCCGGGCACCAGCAGCACGGTGAAGCCGGACCAGTCGTGGTTGTACTCGGGCTGGGCGCTGTCGTCGGTGATCTCGGGCAGCCTGCGGGGCGTGGAGCGCAGGTGCAGCGGGGGCTCGGCCTGGTCCTCGTGGCGCAGGGTCAGCCAGGTCCAGGCGGAGCCGGGGCGGCCGGTGTCCAGTCCCTGGGGGCGGGCGAATCCGGTGAGCTCCAGGCCGCGGCCGTGCCAGCGGGCGCGCAGCAGCCCGAACACCACGTCCTCGTCGTCCGCGGGGCGGGCGGTGGTCACACGGGGAGCGGCGTGCGGCAGGACGAGCCGTGTGAGCACAGGCATGGCAATGGGGCCCTTCGGAATGGAAATTCATATCCCATCCGGAAATGGCACCAAGGTCAACTGCACGCTTTTTCGAATTGCCCGGAGAATTCATTTCCTGGAACATGGGTGCGGAAATGACTCAGGGGTTCGAGAAAATGTCGAATATGGGCTCCGGGAAATGCGGAGGCGCCCGACACCGGTGGTGTCGGGCGCCTCTCGGACCGTTCGCGGTGACTACTCCTTGCGGAGCATCGCGTCGACCACCCGGGCGGCGGCCTTGCCGTCGTCCAGGTCGCAGTACGCCTCACGGAACGCGGCGGCCTTGTCCGCGAACTCGGCCGCGACCTCGTCCACCCGGCCGAGCGCGGAGACCAGCTCCTCGGAGGTGGCCAGCAGCGGGCCGGGCGCCTCCGCCTCGAAGTCCAGGCTGAATCCGCGCAGGTTGTCCCGGTAGTGCTCCAGGTCGTGGGTGAAGAAGAACATCGGCTTGCCGGTCGACGCGAAGTCGAACACGCTCGACGAGTAGTCCGTCACCAGCACGTCGGCGATCAGCAGCAGCTCCGCCATGTCGGGGTAGCTGCCGACGTCCCAGATGTAGCCGTTGCCGGCACCCGGGATCTGCCCGCACATCACGTTGTGCCGGCGCACCAGCAGCACCTGGTCGTCGCCGAGCGCGGCCTTCGCCGCCTCCAGGTCGATCCGCAGGTCGATCTGGTAGCCGCCCTGCGGCCGGCGCCGGTCCTCGCGCCAGGTCGGCGCGTAGAGCACGACCTTCTTGCCCTCGGGCAGGCCGAGCCGCTCCCGGACCTGCTCGGCGGTCTTGTCCCGGTCGGCCGCGAACAGCAGGTCGTTCCGGGGCGCACCGCTCTCCAGGATCTCGCCCTTGAAGTCGAAGGCGCGCCGCAGCACCGGGGCCGCCCAGCTGCTGCCGGCCACCAGCAGGCTCCAGTTCGGAACCTCCCGGGCCAGGGACTTGAGGTAGTTGGAGTCGGTGAACCAGACCTTCTCGAAGTCGAAGCCGACCTGCTTCAGCGGGCTGCCCTGCCAGGTCTGCAGAACGACCTGGCCGGGGCGGCGGACGAAGAAGTCGGGCAGGTGGGTGCTGGTGACGATGTACTTGGCGGTGGCCAGCGCCTCGAACCACTCCGGGCTCCACAGCCGGACCGCCGACGCGCTCTGCGGCAGCTCGACCTGCATGTCGTCGCTGCCCCACAGGTGCTCCAGCGCCAGACCGCGGCGGACCAGCTCCTCGTGGACCGCCCGCGGCGAGTCGGCGTACATGCTGCCGTTGCCGGCGTTGTACAGCACCGTGTCGCGCACCGGCAGCCGGCGGGCGGCCGGGTAGTCGACGCTGCGCAGCTGGCGCTGGCGGTAGCCGGACCGCTCCTCGGGCAGCAGCGCCGCGTGCGCCTCCAGCGACAGGCCGTCGTGGTGGCGGCGCTCCAGCACGATGCGCTTGCCGCGGGACTCCACCTCCAGCGGCAGGGCGGCGAAGCAGACCGGGGTGACCTGCGCGGAGGCGTCGGTCAGCTTCTCGACCGGCGCGCCGACCTGGCGGAAGTAGACGTCCCAGGTGCCCTTGGCGAACGGCACCCGGCCGGCGAACGAGGCCGTCGGCACGGCGGGCAGCGCGGTGCGGAACCGGCCCTCCGAGATCTCCACCGGGTAGACGTGCTCCTCCTCGCGCCAGTTGTGCCGGACCACCAGCTCCCAGAGGTGCGCGCCGGGCAGCGGGAACGAGCCGCTGAGCAGGAAGCCGTCGGCGCCGCGCGAGGACACCTCGTCCACCAGCGGCTGCAGCAGCTGGTCGGAGAACTGCAGGTAGCCGCTAGGGGAGGGCTTGGAGTACAGCGCCCGGCGCAGACCGGCCGGGGCCTGCGGGTTCAGCGGCAGGTGCAGCTGCTCGGGCGCGTTGCGCTCGTCCCAGACCAGCCGGACGACGCTGCCGTCAGCCAGCAGCAGCGCGGTGTCCCAGCGGTCGCGGGCGCGCTCGGCGGCCACCGGGTCCAGCTCGGCCCAGGCCTCGCGGACGGCGGTCAGCTCGGCGACCTGGAAGGACGCGGTGAAGGGCTGCAGGGAGCCGACCGGCGCGTCCAGCTCCAGCGGGACGTCCAGGGTGCGGTCCGACTCGACGTGGGTGAGCTGCAGCCGGGCCCCGGCGAAGCTCGGGCCGGAGCGGGCCGCGCCCGAGACCTCCACCCGGCCGGCGTGCGCGGCCAGGCCGGTCACCCGGGCCTTCACCGTCTCGACCCGCAGGTAGACGAAGCTGTCCCGGACCCACGGCATGATCCGCACGTCCGGCTCGACCCAGTGCGAGGGGATGTACTGCGCGGTGTCGCTCCAGCCGGCCGAGATCCGGCCCTTGTACACCCCGCCCTTGCCCGCGCCGGCCACCAGGAAGCGCCAGTGCCCGTCCTTCCACTGGCCGCGGTGCTTGAGCTTCTTCGGGTCGAGGGAGACGGAGAAGCCGGACCAGTCGCAGCTGTACAGGTCGTGGTTGCAGCTCGCGGTGGCCTCGGGGCTGTACGTGGTCTTCATCGGCACCGCGATCACCCGGCGGCCCTTGGTCTCGCGCAGCACCAGGGTGCGGACCATGTCGTGCTTGTTGGCCGCGCCCAGCTGCTCCGGGTACGCGTGCCCGGTCAGCTGCAGCTTCCCGCCCACCCAGGCGCTCTCGTACAGCCGGCTGCGCATGACCAGCGAGTTGTCCAGCTTGAGCACGCCGGACGGCACGCTCTTGCGCCCGCCGCGCAGGAACGGGTAGTCGGCGTACGGGCGCAGCAGACCGCGGGCCTGGACACCGCCGCCGCTCTCGCCCTCGTACTTGATCTGCTCGACCAGCTCGTCCACCCGGCCCGCCAGGGTCAGGTGGAACTTCAGCCGCAGCGGCGCGCGCAGCTTGCGGACCTGCTCGGGGCCGATCGCCCGGAGCAGCCGGCTGACGTTCTGCACGTAGGCGTCCCGGTACTCCTTGTCGCCGTCCACGACGGACCAGAAGAACATCGGGATCTCCTCGACGAGGGTGTTCTCGTCGTAGGAGCGCAGGTACTGGGCGAAGCGCGGCTCGGTCTGCTTCTTCAGCCACTCGCGGACCAGCTCGACCGAGGCCACGCGGTCGATCAGGCCCTTCGGGTTGGTGCGCATCTGCGTGATCGACATCTCGCCGACCTCGCGCTCGCGCCAGTGGTAGATCGGCTCGGAGAGCACGTCCACGCTCTTGGCCAGGTAGTGGTGCGGGACGCTGACCGGGGCGTCCTCGTACAGGATGCCCTCGGGGTACAGGATGCCCGCGGCGTCGAAGAAGGAGCGCCGGTACACCTTGTTCCACGCGGTGCGGTCGGTGACCAGCGCCGGGACCTCGGTGATGTGGGTTTTGAGCTTGGTCTCCTTGAACGGCTTCACGTGGCCGCCGGACTGGTAGTAGCCCACGGCGCGGAAGCGCAGCACGTTGCCGGTGCAGAAGTCCGAGCCGGTCTCCTCCAGCGTGTTGATCATCAGCTCGTACGCGCTCGGCGGCATCGAGTCGTCACTGTCCACGAAGCACAGGAACTCGGAGTCCGGGTCGATGTGCCGGATGCCGGTGTTGCGGGCCGCGCCGAGGCCCTTGTTCACCTGGCGGACCAGCCGGAAGCGCGAGTCCTTGGCCGCGTACGCCTCGGCGAGGGCCGCGCTGTCGTCCTTCGAACCGTCGTCGACCATGACGCACTCGAAGTCCGTGAAGGTCTGGGCGGCGATCGAGTCGAGGCACTCGACGAGATAACGCTCGACGTTGTAGATCGGAACGACGATGGAGAGGCGGGGAGCCATCGGCTACGCAGGCCTTTCTGGGGAAGGAGCGTGGCAGCCCGGTGGGGGCCTGACCGCACTTTGATCGGTGCGTACGTGCGACCCGATCCTACCTCTGGGCCAGGGCCCTCCCCGGGGGCCACTACGCTGGGCCCGTGCCCCGCTTCAGCGTTGTCGTCCCCGTGTACAAGGTCCAGGACTACCTCGCCGAGTGCCTCGACTCGGTGCTCGGCCAGGACGGCCCGGACCTCGAACTGATCGCGGTGGACGACCGCTCCCCGGACGCCTGCGGCACGATGCTGGACGAGGCCGCCGCCGCCGACCCCCGGGTCCGGGTGCTGCACCTGCCGGAGAACGTCGGCCTCGGCCGGGCCCGCAACGCCGGCCTGGACGTCGCCGGCGGGGACTACGTGATCTTCCTCGACAGCGACGACACCCTCACCCCCGGCCTGCTCAAGGCCATCGACGAGCGGCTCGCCGCCACCGGCGACCCGGACGTCCTCGTCTACGACTACGCCCGCACCTACGTCGACGGCCGGACCACCCGGGCCGCCTCCGCCCACGTCTTCGGCGCCGCCTCCCCGGACGTCTTCGACCTCGCCGCCCGCCCCGACCTGCTCGACCTCCTCCAGGTCGTCTGGAACAAGGCCTACCGCCGCGACTTCATCACCGAGCAGCAGCTGGTCTTCCCCGCCGGCTACTACGAGGACACCCCCTGGACGTACCCGGCGCTGCTCGCCGCGAGCCGGATCACCCTCCTCGACCGGATCGGCGTGCACTACCGCCAGCGCCAGGAGGGCGGCAACATCCTGGCCACCGCGAGCCGCAAGCACTTCGACGTCTTCGCCCAGTACGACCTGGTCTTCGCCTTCCTCGACCGCCGCCCCGACCTGGACCACTGGCGCCCGGTCGTCTACGGCCGGATGCTGCACCACCTCAACACCGTGGTCTCCAAGCCCGGCCGGGTCCCGCCCGGCGACCGCCGCGAGTACTTCCGCCGCGCCGCCGCGCACTGCACCCGGCTGCGCCCCGCCGGCTACCGCCCGCCGGCCGGCGTGGACGGCGTACGCACCGAGCTCCTCAGCCACGGCCGCTACGGCGCCTACCAGGCCGTCCGCGCCGTGGCGAAGGCCCGCCGCCTCGTCAAGCGGTAGGCAGGTCAGCCTGATTCGGGCCCGCGCCTGAGGGCCATTCGGGGGACGGGCCGGTATAACCGGTCGGGTGGACTTCCTGACTCGCCTTCCGGCCATCGGCCCGCTCGTCGCCCGGGTGCTGCGCAGCCGCCCGTACCGGGTGTACGAGTACTTCTCCGCCGCCCGCGGCAACCGGCTGGCCGGCGCCGTGACCTTCTTCGGCTTCCTGGCCCTCTTCCCGCTGCTCACCGTGGGCCTGGCGGTCGCCGTCGCGACGCTCAGCGACAGCCGGGTGCACGACCTGCAGACCCGCATCTCCGACCAGCTGCCGGGCCTCTCGGACGCGCTCAACCTGCCGTCCCTGGTGGCCAGCGCGGGCGCGGTCGGGGTGGTCGGCGGGGCGCTGCTGCTGGTCTCCGGCCTCGGCTGGGTGGACACCATGCGCACCTCGATCCGGGACCTGTGGCAGCTCCCCGACGAGGAAAGCAACCCGGTGCTGCGCAAGGCCTGGGACGTCGTGGTGCTGGGCGGCCTCGGCCTGGTGTCGCTGTTCTCCCTCGCCGCCTCCGCCGCCGGGACGACCCTGGCCGGGCGGATCGCCGGCGCGATCGGCCTGGGCAGCGGTTACCTGCTGACCGGCGTCGGCGTCCTGATCGCCATAGGGTGCGACACCCTCCTGTTCGCCTACCTGCTGGCGCCGTTCCCCGGAATCACCGGCCAGCGCCGCCGGGACCTCCTGCAGGGCGCGCTGATCGGCGCGGTCGGCTTCGAACTGCTGAAGCTCCTGCTCGCCTCCTACCTGGGCTCGGTCGCCGGGCGGAGCCTGTACGGGGCCTTCGCCACGCCGGTCGCGCTGCTGCTGTGGATCAACTTCGTCTGCCGGCTGCTGATGTACTGCGTCGCCTGGACCGCGATGGCCGACCCGGCGGCCGCCCGGGAACGGACCAGGGCGCACGGACGGGCCCTGCTGGAGGCCGCCGACGAGGCGGAGGCGCAGGCCGAGAAGGCCGCGGCGCGCCCGGAGAAGGCCGAGGCACACGCGGAGAACGGCAAGGCGCACGCCGAGAACGGCAAGGCCCGGTCCCAGGACTGAGACCGGGCCCGCTCGCTCGACGGGCGGTCAGCCGGCGGAGCGGCGCCGCCGCAGGACCAGCGCGCCGTACCCGACCCCGACCCCGGCCAGCACGACGGCCGACCAGCCGACGAGGCCGAGCCCGTCATCCCCGGCAGCCGCGGGCGCGCCCGCGGTGGCGGGCCCGGTGGCGGCGGGGGAGGGGTGCGGCGGCGGCGCGGGCGCACCGGCCGTGCCGCCGGCCTGGCCCGTCGGCTCGGCGCCACCCGGCGGGACCTCGTCGACCAGCTTGCCGACCGGCTGGACCTTGCCCGCCGCGGCGAAGCCCCAGTCCAGCAGGGCGGCCGTCTCGTCGTACACCTTCTGGTAGCTCGCCGGGTGCATCACCGTCACCAGCAGGGTGCGCCCGTCACGCTCGGCCGCCCCGACGAAGGTCGAGCCGGCGTTGGTGGTGGTGCCGTTCTTCACCCCGATCAGCCCCGGGTACTTGCCCAGCAGCCGGTCGGTGTTGGCGATCCCGAAGCTGCCGCGCTGGCCGGTGTTCTTGTCCACGGCGCCCGGGAACATCGCGTCCCGGGTGGCGCAGTAGCTCCGGAAGTCCGCGTTGCGCAGGCCGGCCCGGGCGAACAGCGACAGGTCGTACGCCGAGGAGACCTGGCCGTCCATGTCGTAACCGTCCGGGGAGACCACCCTGGTGTCCTTCGCCTGCAGCGCCTCGGCGCGCGCCTGCATCTCCGCGACGGTCTGCTGGACGCCGCCGTTCATGTGCGACAGGACGTGCACCGCGTCGTTGCCCGAACTCAGGAACACCCCGCGCCACAGGTCCTCGACCCGGTACTCCAGGTTCTCCTTGATGCCGACCAGGCTGCTGCCGGCGCCGATCCCCTGGATCTCCTCGTCGGCGACCTTGTGCACCGCGTTGCGGTCGAACTTGGGCAGCACGGTGTCCGCGAAGAGGATCTTCAGGGTGCTCGCCGGAGGCAGCTTGAGGTGCGGATTGTAGGACGCCAGCACCTCGCCTGACATCGCGTCGGAGACTATCCAGGACTGGCCGGTGAGGTCGCCCGGCAGCGCGGGGGCGCCCGCCAGCGGGGCGACCTGCACCCCGGGGTTCCCCAGCCGCTCGCCGCCGACCGCGGCCGACGGTGGCGGCTGCTGCGGGGCCGCGACCGCCACCGGGGCGACGAGGAGGACCGGGAGGGCCGCGGTGACCGCGGCGCACAGACGCGCGAACGTGTGAGGGGGTGTGGGCACCAGCAGACCGTACCCATTCCCGACCCCGGGCGTCCGCCACTCCGGGCCCGTCCTCCGCAGGAGGGGCCCGCCGTACGCCGATCGGCGGCCCGCGCATACTGGGGACGCACACCACCTTCACACCCCCGTCGAGGACCACCCATGAAGCTCAGCCGCCGCACCTCCTGGTTCCTGACCGCCTTCGGGGTCTGGTCGATCATCATCTGGACCACCTTCGTCAAGAACCTGTGGAAGGACTCCGGCGGCCAGGCCTTCACCAACGGCGACCACTCCCAGCCCACCGCCTTCTTCTGGGTCCACCTCCTCCTCGCCGTCACCTCGTTCGCCCTCGGCATCGCCGTCGGCACCATCGGCCTCCGCGGCCTCCGCGCCACCCGCCGCACCCCGGCCACCGACTGAGATCCCGCGCGCGACCGACCTCGGCGCGCTGCGTTAGGGGAACGCGAAGGCCCCCGTCCGATCCGGGGATCGGGCGGGGGCCTTCGCGGTTTCAGGCGGGGGTCAGAAGCGGCGGGTGACCAGCGCCCGCTTCACTTCCTGGATCGCCTTGGTGACCTCGATGCCGCGCGGGCAGGCCTCGGAGCAGTTGAAGGTGGTGCGGCAACGCCACACGCCTTCGCGGTCGTTGAGGATCTCCAGGCGCTGCTCGGCACCCTCGTCGCGCGAGTCGAAGATGAAGCGGTGCGCGTTGACGATGGCGGCCGGGCCGAAGTACTGGCCGTCGTTCCAGAACACGGGGCAGGACGACGTGCACGCGGCGCACAGGATGCACTTGGTGGTGTCGTCGAAGCGCTCGCGGTCCTCGGCGGACTGCAGGCGCTCGCGGGTCGGCTCGTTCCCCTTGGTGATGAGGAACGGCATGACGTCCTTGTACGCCTGGAAGAACGGGTCCATGTCCACGACGAGGTCCTTGAGGACCGTGAGGCCCTTGATGGCCTCGATCGTGATCGGCTTCTCCGGGTCGACGTCCTTGATCAGGGTCTTGCACGCGAGCCGGTTGCGGCCGTTGATCCGCATGGCGTCGGAGCCGCAGATGCCGTGCGCGCAGGAACGGCGGTAGGTGAGGGTGCCGTCCTGCTCCCACTTGATCTTGTTGAGCGCGTCCAGGACGCGCTCCTTCGGGTCCATGGTGAGCTGGTAGTCGACCCACACCGGGTCCGGGTGCTCCTCCGGGTTGAACCGGCGGATCCGGAAGGTGACGGTGATCAGCTGGACACCGCCCGCCTCGACCGCGTCCAGAGCGGCCGAGTGCTTCTCCACAGTCGGAGTGCTCATCAGTACTTACGCTCCATCGGCTGGTAGCGGGTCGTGACGACCGGCTTGTAGTCGAGGCGGATGGAGGTGGTGCCGTCGGCGGCCACCTCCTGGTACGCCATGGTGTGCTGCATGAACTTCACGTCGTCACGGGTCGGGAAGTCCTCGCGGTAGTGGCCGCCGCGGGACTCCTCGCGGGCGAGCGCGGAGACGGCGAGCACCTCGGCCAGGTCGAGCAGGTTGCCCAGCTCGACGGCCTCCAGCAGGTCCGTGTTGTAGCGGAAGCCCTTGTCCTGGATGGCGACGTGCTTGTAGCGCTCGCGCAGTGCGGCGATGTCCTCGACGGCCTGCTTCAGGGTGGCGCCGGTGCGGTAGACCATGGCGTTGGCGTCCATGGTCTCCTGCAGCTCCTTGCGGATCTGCGCGACGGACTCGGTGCCGGTGGACTCGCGGAGGCCGTCGACCAGGGCCTGGACCTTCTCGGCCGGGTTCTCGGGCAGCTCGGTGTAGTCCACGGTCTGCGCGTAGTCGGCGGCGGCGATGCCCGCGCGCTTGCCGAACACGTTGATGTCCAGCAGCGAGTTGGTGCCCAGGCGGTTGGCGCCGTGCACGGACACGCAGGCGACCTCGCCGGCCGCGTACAGGCCGGGGACGACGTCGGTGTTGTTGCGCAGGACCTCACCCTCGACGTTGGTCGGGATGCCGCCCATGGCGTAGTGCGCGGTGGGCTGGATCGGGATCGGGTCCGTGTAGGGCTCGATGCCGAGGTAGGTGCGCGCGAACTCGGTGATGTCGGGGAGCTTGGCGTCGAGCTGCTCCGGCGGCAGGTGGGTGAGGTCCAGGTAGACGTGGTCGCCGTCCGGACCGCAGCCGCGGCCTTCGCGGATCTCGGTGTAGATCGCGCGGGAGCAGACGTCACGGGACGCGAGGTCCTTCATGACGGGGGCGTAGCGCTCCATGAAGCGCTCGCCGTCCTTGTTGCGCAGGATGCCGCCCTCGCCGCGGGCGCCCTCGGTGAGCAGGATGCCCATGCGCCAGATGCCCGTCGGGTGGAACTGGAAGAACTCCATGTCCTCCAGCGGCAGGCCGCGGCGGTACACCAGGGCCTGGCCGTCACCGGTGAGGGTGTGGGCGTTGGAGGAGACCTTGAAGAACTTGCCGGTGCCGCCGGAGGCGAACACGACCGACTTGGCCTGGAAGACGTGGATCTCGCCGGTGGCCAGCTCGTAGGCGACGACGCCGGCCGTCCTGCCCTCGTTGATCAGCAGGTCGAGGACGTAGAACTCGTTGAAGAACTCGACGCCGTGCTTGACGCAGTTCTGGAACAGCGTCTGGAGGATCATGTGGCCGGTGCGGTCGGCCGCGTAGCACGAGCGGCGGACCGGGGCCTCGCCGTGGTTGCGGGAGTGACCGCCGAAGCGGCGCTGGTCGATGCGGCCCTGCTCGGTGCGGGAGAAGGGCAGGCCCATCTTCTCCAGGTCGAGGACGGCGTCGATGGCCTCCTTGCACATGATCTCGGCGGCGTCCTGGTCGACCAGGTAGTCACCGCCCTTGACCGTGTCGAAGGTGTGCCACTCCCAGTTGTCCTCTTCGACGTTGGCGAGGGCGGCGCACATGCCGCCCTGGGCCGCGCCGGTGTGGGACCGGGTCGGGTAGAGCTTGGTCAGGACGGCGGTGCGGCTGCGCTGCGTGGACTCGATGGCCGCGCGCATGCCGGCGCCGCCGGCGCCGACGATGACGGTGTCGTACTGGTGAATCTGCATGGGGGGTTAACTCGCCTCTGGCCTCTGCCGATGGTCGATGGTGCTCGCGGCTCAGATGTTGGGGTCGAAGGTGAAGATCACCAGGGTGCCCAGCAGCACGGTGAAGACCGTGGCGGTACCCATGAGTCCCTTGAGCCAGAGCCGGGTCGAGTCCTTCTCGGCGTAGTCGTTGATGACCTGACGCATGCCGTTGGCGCCGTGCAGCATGGCGAGCCAGAGCATCAGGAGGTCCCAGCCCTGCCAGAACGGCGAGGCCCAGCGGCCGGCCACGAAGGCGAAGCCGATCTTGGAGACGCCACCGTCGAGCATCAGCATGATGATCAGGTGGCCGAGGATCAGGGCGACCAGGACGACACCGGACAGGCGCATGAAGAGCCAGGCCAGCATCTCGAAGTTGGTGCGGGTGCGGCGCGGGGTCTTCTTGGTCCGCTGGCGCGGCGGCTCGATGACGAAGGCGTCGGCGGGGTTGCCGGTGCCGAGGCCCTTGCCGGTGTGCGCCTGCTTGGAGGGGACGACGATGGCGTCGGAGATTTCCGTGGACATGTGTCAGCTCACTTCCCGAACCAGGAGATCAGCGTGTGCTGCAGGATCCCGTAGAAGGAGCCGGCCATCAGGAGCACCCAGACTCCGACCACGGTCCAGAGCATCTGCTTCTGGTACTTCGGGCCCTTGGACCAGAAGTCGACCGCGACGACGCGCAGGCCGTTCAGGGCGTGGAACAGGATGGCGGCCACCAGGCCGTACTCCATCAGGTTCACGAGGGGAGTCTTGTACGTCTGAATGACGGTGTCGTAGGACTCCGGCGACACTCGCACGAGGGCGGTGTCCAGGACGTGGGCGAACAGGAAGAAGAAGATGAGGACGCCGGTGACTCGATGAGCCACCCAGCTCCACATGCCTTCCCGGCCGCGGTACAGCGTTCCAGCCGGCACGGAAAAACCCTCCGGAAGCGGATTGGGGGCTCGGCCGGCTTCGGTGTCGGTCAGCCCGGCCGGGTACGGTCCACCGGCCGCGAGCATCCTATCGACGCCTTCTCCCGTGCCGCCTCCGGGGGCCCCAGGTGTGATCAATCAGGCACTTCTGGCCTAGTGGGGCGGGAACCGGGGCGGAGTTCGCCACTCCGAGTGGCGACATGGTCGCGCCCCGCACATGAGGGTGCGGGGCGCGGCGGTCAGGCTTCATTCGCAATTCACCCGTACGGGCGGTTTCGCCCCCCGGATGTGCGGCGGGCGGGGGGCGGCTCAGTGCGCTCCGGCCTCCGAATGGGTGGCGACCAGGTGTTCCAGCCGGGTCAGGGCGATCCGGCGGAGCTCGTCCGCCGCGATCAGCCGCTCCTCGTCCGGGTCGTTGGCCAGTCGGATGCGGATGGAGGAGAGCACGGTGTCGAGCATCTCCTCCGGGGCGACGCTCTCCAGGCAGACCACGAAGACGTGGCCGAACCGGGCCTCGTACGCGGCGTGCGCCGCCCGCAGCGCGGTGTGCGCGGCCTGGCTGCCGGGAGCCCGCATGCCGAGCAGCGGCTGCGGCATCCAGCTCTCGTCCGCCAGCGCCTCGGCGAGGTCGGCCGGGCGGAGGTCGTAGGAGGCCTCGCTGGCGGCGGCCAGCAGGGACTCTATGTCGGGGTACGGCCGGTGTGCGGTGAGCCGCAGGGCCCAGCGGCGGCTGCCGCAGCAGGCCAGGAGGGCCTCCTCGGCGGCGCCGGCGTCGGCCTCGTTGAAGCGGTGCAACCCGAGGAGGGTCGGCTCTGTTCTGACGTCGAGCCGCTGTGACGGGATGTCGCTGGCCAGCGGGTCCTCCTCGTGAGGGCGGGAAGGTGCCGGTGAAGCAGGGGTGGTGAAGCAGATGAAGTATGGGGCTGCGGAGAGGCGCTCGGCGCCGGTGGGGCAGCGTCTCAAAGGTAGTTGAGGCGTCATCAGTTGGGGAGGGCGCGCGCCGAATTCATCCGGACGAGCTATCAAGTTGTGACGTTGACACCTTCGCGTCAGCGCCCTCCCCGCGTTCATCTGCTAATCGCACGGCCTGCCGGGCCGCCCGGGCCAAGGTGCGGGCTCAGGTGCGGGCTCAGGTGCAGCGGGTGCCCGCGGCCGGCATGGTGCCCTCGGTCAGGTAGGCCTCCATGGCCCGGTCGATGCAGGTGTTGCCCTTGCCGAAGGCGCCGTGGCCCTCGCCGACCCGGGTGAGCAGGGTGGCGTTGGCGAAGCCCTTGGCCAGGGACTCGGCCGAGGCGTACGGGGTGGCCGGGTCCCCGGTGGAGCCGACCACCAGGATCGGGGCGCTGCCCTCGGCCCGGACGGTGTGCGGCTTCTCCTGGGTCTTGAACGGCCAGTAGGCGCAGCCGGGCTCGCTGTAGTCGTCCACCGTGACGCCCTTGGACAGCAGCGGCGCCTCGGCGAGCAGCCGGTCCACCGCGGCCCTGGCGTGTTCGGGGGTGGGCGCGGGGCGGGCGGTGTCGGCGCAGCCGATCGCGGCGTTGGCCTCCTCCATGGGGCTGTAGTGGCCCTTCTCGTCGCGGCCGTCGTACTCGTCGGCGAAGGCCAGCAGCAGGTCCCCGCGCTTCATCGTCATCGCCATGCCCAGGCCGGCCCGCAGGTACTGCCAGGAGGTCTTCTCGTCGCCGTAGAGCATCTGGATGGTGCCGGTCCAGGCCAGGTCGCGGCCGAGCTTGCGGCCGTCCTTGGCGGTCAGCGGGCTGTCGTGCAGGCTGTCCAGGAAGTCGGCGGCCTTCTTGGCGGCCGCGTTCCGGTCCTTGCCGAGCGGGCACTCGGCGGCGTGGTTCTCGACGCAGTCGGCGGCGAAGCGCTCGAAGGACTTCTCGAAGCCGACCTGCTGGTCGACGCCGTGGTCCAGGCTGTCCTCGGCCGGGTCGACGGCGCCGTCCAGGATCAGTCGGCCGGTGTTCTGCGGGAACTCCTCGGCGTAGAGCGCGCCGAGGTAGGTGCCGTAGGAGATGCCCAGGTAGTTGAGCTTCCGGTCGCCGACGACGCCGCGCAGCACGTCCAGGTCGCGGGCGGTGTTGCGGGTGCCGACGAAGGGCAGCAGCTTGCCGGACTTGGCCTGGCAGGCGGCGGCGTGGTCGGTGGACTGCTTGATCTGCGCGGCCTTGCGCTCGGCCGGGTCCAGCGGCTCGTCCAGCTGGTTGACGGCGTCGTGCTGCTTGTCGTCGTAGCAGACGACCGGCGAGCTGCCGCCGGTGCCGCGGGGGTCGAAGCCGATCACGTCGAAGCGGTTGTGCAGGGCGCCGACGAAGTCCTTGGCGCCGTACTCGACCATCTCGACGCCGGAGCCGCCGGGGCCGCCCGGGTTGACCATCAGCGAGCCGATCCGCTGGTCCGGCTTGGCGGCCGGGTACTTGATCAGCGCGAGGTCGATCGCGTCGGTGGCGGGGTTGGCGTAGTCGAGCGGGACGTGCAGCTTGCCGCACTTCATCCCGGAGGTGTCGATCTTGGCCTTCTCGGCCTGGGGGTCGGCCGGGCAGTCCGCCCAGGTGATCTGCTGGCCGTAGAAGGGCTTGAGGGCCGGGTCGGCCTCACCGGTGGCCTTGGCGGTCGGCGCCGGGGTGGCCGTGCCCGAGGCGGCGGCGGGCGCGGAGGTGCCGGCGGCCTTGTCCTGGGCCGGCTTGGCGGTGTCGTCGCAGGCGGTGGTGAGGAGGAGGGTGCCTGCCGCCACGGCGGTCAGCAGGACTCGTGGGCGGGCGGCCCGGAAGGTTCTCATCGCACGTGTGTACCACTGGGTGGTGACGCGTTCGATCATGGCCCTCCCGTGCCGAGTCGATCGGTCGCCTCCGGGCGCCCGCCCGGCCCGGTCAGCCCCGGTGGACCTTGTGGTTGGCGGCCTGCGCCCGGGGGCGGACCACCAGCAGGTCGATGTTCACGTGCGAGGGCCGGGTGACCGTCCAGGCCACGGTGTCCGCGACGTCCTCCGAGGTCAGCGGCTCGGCCACGCCCGCGTACACCGCGGCCGCCTTCTCCTCGTCGCCGCGGAAGCGGGTGATCGCGAAGCCCTCGGACTTCACCATGCCGGGCGCGATCTCGATCACCCGGATCGGCTCTCCGCACAGCTCAAGCCGCAGCGTGGCCGCGATGGTGTGCGCGGCGTGCTTGGCGGCGACGTACCCGCCGCCGCCCTCGTACGCGGTCAGCGCGGCGGTCGAGGAGAGCACCAGCACCGTGCCGTCGCCGGTGGCCCGCAGGGCCGGCAGCAGCGCCTGCGTCATGTGCAGCACGCCGAGCACGTTCACCTCGTACATGGCCCGCCAGTCGGCCGGGTCGCCGTGCTCGACGGTCTCGGCGCCGATCGCGCCGCCGGCGTTGTTCACCAGGACGTCCACCCGGCCGACCTCGGCCGCGAAGGCGTCCACGGCGGCCCGGTCGGTGACGTCCAGCGGGTACGCCCGGCCGCCGATCTCCTTGGCCAGCGCCTCGATCCGCTCGGTGCGGCGGGCGGTCACCACCACGTCGAAGCCCTCGGCCGCCAGCCGGCGGGCGGTCGCCGCGCCGATTCCACTGCTGGCACCGGTGACCACGGCCACCTTCTGCTCGGTCATTGCCACTCCCTGGGGCTCATCGGTCGTTCACCCGATCATCTCAACCGCGTCGGCGCCCCGGCCGACCGCCCGCGTCCTACATTGCGAGGACCCGTGCCCGCCGATCCCCTGGAGGGACCCATGGCAGCCGATCCGCGCCGCGCCGAGTCGGGCCGCGCCCCGGAACCAGCCCGGCTTTCCGAATCAGGCCTCCCGATCGAGCCGCTGTACGGCCCCGAGGCACTGGCCGGCTGGGACCCCGCGACCCGCCTGGGCCGCCCCGGGGAGTACCCGTACACCCGGGGCGTCTACCCGACCATGTACACCGGCCGGCCCTGGACGATGCGCCAGTACGCGGGCTTCGGCACCGCCGCCGAGTCCAACGCCCGCTACCGGCAGCTGATCGCGGGCGGCGGCACCGGCCTGTCGGTCGCCTTCGACCTGCCCACCCAGATGGGCTACGACTCGGACGCCCCGCTCGCGGCCGGGGAGGTCGGCAAGGTGGGCGTGGCGGTGGACAGCGTCGAGGACATGGCGGTGCTGTTCGACGGCATCCCGCTCGGCGAGGTCTCCACCTCGATGACCATCAACGCGCCCGCCGCCCTGCTCCTGCTCCTCTACCGACTGGTGGGCGAGGCCCAGGGCGTGGCGCCGTCGGCGCTCACCGGCACCGTCCAGAACGACGTGCTGAAGGAGTACATCGCCCGCGGCACGTACATCTTCCCGCCACAGCCCTCGCTGCGGCTGGTCGCCGACGTGTTCCGGTACTGCCGGGCCGAGATCCCGCGCTGGAACACCATCTCCATCTCCGGCTACCACATGGCCGAGGCCGGGGCCGACCCCGCGCAGGAGATCGCCTTCACCCTGGCCAACGGCATCGCCTACGTCCGGACCGCGATCGCCGCCGGGATGGCCGTGGACGACTTCGCGCCCCGGCTCTCGTTCTTCTTCGTGGCCCGGACGACCCTTCTGGAGGAAGTGGCCAAGTTCCGTGCCGCGCGCCGGATGTGGGCCAGAGTCATGCGCGAGGAGTTCGGCGCGCAGGACCCGCGCTCGCAGATGCTGCGCTTCCACACCCAGACCGCCGGGGTGCAGCTCACCGCCCAGCAACCCGAGGTCAACCTGGCCCGGGTCACCGTGCAGGCGCTCGCCGCGGTGCTCGGCGGCACCCAGTCGCTGCACACGAACAGCTACGACGAGGCGATCGCGCTGCCCACCGAGAAGGCCGCCCGACTCGCCCTGCGCACCCAGCAGGTGCTCGCCCACGAGAGTGACGTGACCGCCACCGTCGACCCGTTCGCCGGGTCGTACGCCGTCGAGTCGCTCACCGACGAGGTGGAGGCCGCCGCGCTGGCGCTGATGGCCCGGATCGAGGACCGGGGCGGTGCGGTGGCCGCGATCGAGCAGGGCTTCCAGAAGGGCGAGATCGAACGCACCGCCTACCGCGTCCAGCAGGAGACCGACTCCGGCGAGCGGACCGTGGTCGGCGTCAACCGCTTCCGGATGGACACGGAGGAGCCGTACCAGCCGCTGCGGGTGGACCCGGCGATCGAACGGCAGCAGGCCGGCCGGCTGGCCCGGCTGCGGGCCGACCGCTCGGCCGGCGCCGTCACCCGGGCCCTGGACGCGCTGCGCCGCACCGCCGAGGGGCCGGACAACGTGCTGTACCCGATGAAGGAGGCGCTGGCCGCCCGGGCCACCGTCGGCGAGGTGTGCGACGCGCTGCGCGAGGTGTGGGGGACGTACGCCCCGGTGGAGCGCTTCTGAGATCCGCGGTTCCGGGATTCGCCTGAACGGCCGTCAACGGCCGGTCGCCGTTCAGGACGTGGCGGCCGTGACCACCGGCCGGTGTGATCGTTGCACAGGGCAAGCAACCCGGGGAAGGCGGCTGAAACGAGATGTCATACCCACCTGTCCGGCCGGTATGCGCCCATCTGGGGACTAATTTTCCGGAAGTCGGGCCAAAACCCCCCAACAGGCCTACGCTTGGGGAGATGAACCGTCCTGAGCCCGCTCAGCCGGGCGCCACTCTCGCCGCCGCACGCCCCGCTGTCGAACTGCGCGACCGGGTCAGGGCGCTGGAGCCCGAGCTGATCGCCTTCCGCCGTGATCTGCACCGGCATCCGGAACTGGGTCGACAGGAGTTCCGTACCACCGGGCTGCTGCGCGACCGGCTGGTGGCGGCCGGCCTCGAACCCCGGGTGCTGCCCGGCGGCACCGGCCTGCTCGTCGACATCGTCCCGGCCGGCATCGCCCCGGGCGCCGAGTTCCTGGCCTTCCGCGCCGACATCGACGCGCTGCCGATCGACGACGCCAAGACCGACGTGCCGTACCGCTCGACCGTCCCCGGCCGGGCCCACGCCTGCGGCCACGACGTGCACACCTCGGTGCTGCTCGGCGCCGGCCTGGTGCTGGCCGAGGCCGCCCGCACCGGTGAGCTGCGCCGACCGGTCCGGCTGATCTTCCAGCCGGCCGAGGAGGTCATGCCGGGGGGCGCGTTGGACGTGATCAAGGCCGGCGGGATGGACGGCGTCGGCCGGATCTTCGCGGTGCACTGCGACCCGAAGGTGGAGGTCGGCCGGATCGCCCTGCGCACGGGGGCGATCACCTCGGCCTGCGACCGCCTGGTGCTGCACCTGGACGGCCCCGGCGGGCACACCGCCCGCCCGCACCTGACCACCGACCTGGTGACCGCGGTGGCCCGGATGGCCGCCGACCTGCCCGGCGCGCTGGCCCGCCGGATGGACCCGCGCTGGGGCGTCAGTCTGGTCTGGGGCCGGATCGCCTCCGGCTCCGCGCCCAACGTCATCCCGCAGCACGCCGAACTGGAGGGCACCGTCCGCTGCCTGGAGCTGGACGGCTGGCGCGAGGCGCCGGACCTGCTGCACGAGCTGATCGCCAAGCTCGCCGAGACCTACCGGGCCAAGTGGACGCTGGACTACCACCGCGGGGTGCCGCCGGTGGTCAACGAGGCGGTCTCGGTCGCGCAGCTGGACGAGGTGATGCACGCGCGATTCGGGCGCGAGGGTTCTGTGGTGGTCGAGGGCACCGAGCAGAGTCTGGGGGGCGAGGACTTCTCCTGGTACCTGGAGCACGCCCCGGGCGCGCTGGCCCGGCTGGGCGTCCGAGCCCCCGGTGACACCACCGTCCGTGACCTGCACCAGGGCCGGTTCGACGTGGACGAGCGGGCGATCGGCATCGGTGCCGAGCTGTTCGTGGCGCTGGCGCTGGAGGCGGACGGCGACCGAGGGAACGGCTGAGGGAGCAGCTGAGCGCGCGACTGGGGCCGCCTCCGCGGGCCGGGTGGCCGACACGTGGGCGGATCGTCGGGATCCGGGGTTCGGGAACGGTTCCGTAAACTGGGCCGAACCAATCTCGGATCACCGTCCGTGGAGGAGGAAAGAGTCTCGGGGCGGGCGTCAGACCACGGTTTGATAACAACCCGAATGCTCTGGCACCCCGTAACACAACCGTGTTCTACGCGCGTTACGGTGGCGTCCGACCACGCCAAACGGTTGCGTGTCAGAAGGAGAAACTCCCTTGCGCCGTTCAATGAAGCTCGCCGCGGTTGTGCTCTCGGGTTCCCTGGGCATGGCCTCGCTCGCCGCTTGCGGCGCAAAGAGCACCGACAGCACCTCTTCTTCCGCCTCGGGCGACGGTTCGCTCAAGGTCGGCATGGCCTACGACATCGGCGGCCGCGGCGACCAGTCGTTCAACGACTCCGCCGCCCGCGGTCTCGACAAGGCCAAGGCCGACCTGGGTGCCTCCGTCACCGAGGCCGAGGCCAAGACCGGTGAGGCCGAGGCCGACAAGGAGACCCGCCTCAAGAACCTGGTCGACGCCGGCTACAAGACCATCATCGCGGTCGGCTTCGTCTACCAGCCGGCGGTCAACAAGATCGCCAAGGACAACCCGAACGTGAAGTTCGCGATCATCGACTCGAACGACAAGGACCAGCCGTCCAACGTCACCTCGCTGCTCTTCGCCGAGCAGGAGGGTTCGTACCTGGCCGGTGTCGCCGCCGCCAACAAGTCGAAGGCCCACCACATCGGTTTCATCGGTGGTGTGCAGTCCGAGCTGATCAAGAAGTTCCAGGCCGGTTACGAGGCGGGTGCCAAGTCCGTCGACCCGAACATCGTGATCGAGACCACCTACCTGACCACGCCCCCGGACTTCACCGGCTTCAACTCGCCCGACAAGGGCAAGGAAGCCGCGCAGGGCCAGCTCGACAAGGGCGCGGACATCATCTACTCCGCCGCCGGCTCCTCCGGCAACGGCGCCATCGAGGCCGTCGCCAACAAGCAGGGCGCCCTGGCCATCGGTGTCGACTCCGACCAGGCCGCCCAGCCGGCCCTGGCGAAGTACAAGAACAGCATCATGACCTCGATGGTCAAGAACGTCGACAACGCGGTCTACGCGTACATCGACTCGGTCAAGAAGGGCAACGCCTTCACCGGGATCAAGCTCTTCGACCTGAAGGCCGACGGTGTCTCCCTCGCCACCACCGGTGGCAAGATCGACGACATCCAGGACAAGCTGAAGGCCGCCGCCGACGCCATCAAGAGCGGCGCCACCACCATCCCGACCGCGCCGGCCAAGTAAGGCCGCGCGTCTCGGACGCGACAGCGCCTGCCGCCTGCCCGGCAGCGCGATGATCGACACAGTTCACGGGAGGGGCCCGGCAGGGTGCGCTCAACGCGTACCCCCGGGCCCCGTTCCGTCCCCCCGTTTCCCCCCTTGGCCCTCCGAGCGCAACGACGCGCCTCCAGACCACCAGGAGACCGCCATCACCGCATCCGACCCCGTCCCCCTGCGCAAGGACGGCACCCCCAGCGCGGGGACGGCGACACCGGCCGTCGAACTGCGCGGCATCACCAAGCGCTTCCCCGGTGTCGTGGCCAACCACGACATCAACCTCACCGTCCGCACCGGCACCGTGCACGCCCTGATGGGCGAGAACGGCGCCGGCAAGTCGACGCTGATGAAGATCCTCTACGGCATGCAGAAGCCGGACGAGGGCACCATCGCGATCAACGGCGAGCAGTGCGAGTTCAACACCCCCGGCGACGCCATCTCCCGCGGCATCGGCATGGTGCACCAGCACTTCATGCTGGCCGACAACCTCACGGTGCTGGAGAACGTCGTCCTCGGCGGCGAGAAGATCCACGGCATCGGCGCCAAGGCGAAGGCGAAGATCAAGGAGATCTCCGACCAGTACGGCCTGGGCGTGCGCCCGGACGCCCTGGTGGAGGACCTCGGCGTCGCGGACCGCCAGCGCGTCGAGATCCTCAAGGTGCTGTACCGCGGCGCCAAGATCCTGATCCTCGACGAGCCCACGGCCGTGCTGGTCCCGCAGGAGGTCGACGCGCTGTTCGACAACCTGCGCGAGCTCAAGTCCGAGGGCGTCACCGTCATCTTCATCTCGCACAAGCTGCACGAGGTGCTGGCGGTGGCCGACGCGATCAGTGTCATCCGGCGCGGCACCACGGTCGGCGACGCCGACCCGAAGGCCGTCACCGCCCGCCAGCTCGCCGAGATGATGGTCGGCGCCGAGCTGCCCTCCCCGGAGAGCCGCGAGTCGACCGTCACCACGGCCGAGATGCTCGACGTCAAGGACCTGCGGATCGCCAAGACCGACGCCGAGGGCATCGAGCGCGTCGTCCTGGACGACATCTCGCTGCGCATCCACAAGGGCGAGATCCTCGGCATCGCGGGTGTCGAGGGCAACGGTCAGGCCGAGCTGGTCGAGGCCATCATGGGCATGCTGCCGCTGGACGGCGGCACCGTCACCCTGGACGGCAAGGACCTCTCCGGCACCCTCACCCGGTCCCGTCGCGAGGCCGGCATCGGCTACATCCCCGAGGACCGCCACAAGCACGGCCTGCTGCTGGAGGCCCCGCTCTGGGAGAACCGCATCCTCGGGCACGTCACCGAGGAGCCCAACTCCAAGGGCGTGCTGCTCGACCCGTCCGCCGCCCGGGTGGACACCCGCCGGATCGTCGAGCAGTACGACGTCCGCACGCCCGGCATCGAGGTCACCGCGGCCTCGCTCTCCGGCGGCAACCAGCAGAAGCTGATCATCGGCCGCGAGATGAGCCACCAGCCCAAGCTGCTGATCGCCGCCCACCCCACCCGCGGTGTGGACGTCGGTGCGCAGGCCCAGATCTGGGAGCACATCCGGGTCGCCCAGCGGGAGGGCCTGGCCGTCCTGCTGATCTCCGCCGACCTGGACGAGCTGATCGGCCTCTCCGACACCATCCGGGTCATCTACCGCGGCCGCCTGGTCGCCGACGCCGACCCGGCCACCGTGACCGCCGAGGACCTGGGCACCGCGATGACCGGTGCGGCCAGCGGCCACATCGAGTCCGAGCCGGATGCGCTCGCCGAGGCGCACGCCGTCGCCGCCGAGGGCACCGAGGCCGAGGACACCCCGGCCGACGGCACCGACCCGTCCGACACCGCCGACGACCCGCAGGCGGGGGAGTAACCACATGACCAGTCCCAACCCCGCCGCCAAGCGCAGTCTGGCGCAGCGGATCAGCGTTGAGCGGATCGTGCTCGCACTGGCGGCGCCGGTGCTCGCGGTCGTGCTCTCCGTCGCGATCTGCTCCGTCCTGCTGGCGACCTCGGGCAAGAACCCGTTCGACGCGTGGAACGTGATGATCACGTACGCCACCAAGTCGGACGGTCAGGTGGCCATCCTCAACCGGTCCACCACGTACTACCTGGCCGCCGCGGCCGCCGCGTTCGGGTTCCGGATGAACCTGTTCAACATCGGCGTCGAGGGCCAGTACAAGGTCGCGGCGCTGTTCGCGGCGTACGTCGGCGCGCAGGTCGACCTGCCGGCCTTCATCCAGATCCCTCTGCTGCTGGTCACCGCCATGCTGGTCGGCGGCCTGTACGCGAGCATCGCCGGTCTGCTGAAGGTCTACCGCGGCGTCAGCGAGGTCATCTCGACCATCATGCTGAACTCGATCGCGATCGCGATCGTGGGTCTGCTGCTGGCCCCGGGCATCTTCGCGCCGAAGGTGAGCGGCACCAGCAACTCGATCCAGACCGACCCGATCTCGCAGTCCAGCCACTTCTTCGGCATCGAGACGGCCGGCGGCGTCCTCTGGGGCTTCGTCTTCATCGCGGCCCTGGTCGGCGTGGCCTTCCAGTTCACCCTTTCCCGCACCCGCTTCGGCTTCGACCTGCGCGCCACCGGCCGCTCGGAGAGCGCGGCGACGGCGTCCGGCGTGAACGTCAAGAAGATGGTGATCACCTCGATGGTGGTCTCCGGCGCGATCGCCGGTCTGATCGGCATGCCGGAGCTGCTGCAGAACTCGTTCAACTACGGGCAGAGCTTCCAGCCCGGCCTCGGCTTCCTCGGCATCTCGATCGCCCTGCTGGGCCGGAACAGCCCGATCGGCATGGTCTTCGCGGCCCTGCTGTTCGCCTTCCTGGACGCCACCGGTTCCCAGCTGCCGCTGCAGGGCGGCTTCCCGTCCGAGATCGTCGCGGTCATGCAGGGCACCATCGTCATCTGCGTCGTCGTCGCGTACGAGCTGGTGCGCCGCTACGGCCTGAAGCGCCAGCAGCAGAAGGTCGGCGCCGAGCTCGCCGCCCAGCTCGCGGCCACTGAGAAGAAGGAGGTGTCCGCGTGAGTACGGCCACTGCCGCTCGTCCGAAGGCGCCGGGCGCGCCTGCGAAGAAGCGCAAGCTGTCCTGGCCGGTCGTCCTGCTCCTGATCGCGGGCGCCCTGGTGCTGTTCTCCGCCGTGGGCATGGCCACCGGCAACCACTCGCTGACCTCCTCCGGTCAGGTCACCGCCGCGCTCAGCGCCGCCGTGCCGATCGGCATGGCCGGTCTCGGCGGTCTCTGGTCCGAGCGGGCCGGTGTGGTCAACATCGGTCTCGAAGGCATGATGGTCGCCGGCACCTTCTGCGGTGCCTGGGCCGGTTACCTGGTCAACCCGTGGGTCGGCCTGCTGGCCGGCATGCTCGGCGGCGCGCTCGGCGGTCTGCTGCACGCGATCATCACCGTCACCTTCGGCGTCGACCACATCGTCTCCGGCGTCGGCATCAACCTGCTGATCCCCGGCATCTGCGCGTACGTCAACCGGATCTACTACAAGGACTACATCTCGGCCGGTGCCGGGGCGAACCAGTCCCCGCCGGCGGATCCGCTGCCGTACATCACCATTCCGGGGCTGTCCTCGGGCCTGAGGAGCATCGAGAACCACCACTGGTTCTTCGTCTCGGACGTCGCCGGCGTGCTCGGCGGCCTGGTCACCAACATCTCGGTGGTCGTGCTGCTGGCCGGCGCGCTGATCGTGGTCAGCTACTTCGCGCTCTGGCGCACGGTGTTCGGCCTGCGGCTGCGCTCCTGCGGTGAGAACCCGACCGCAGCCGAGTCGCTGGGCGTCAACGTCTACAAGTACAAGTACCTGGCGGTCATCGCCTCCGGCGCCTTCGCGGGCCTCGGCGGTGCGTACCTCTCGCTGGTCGCCGCGCACTTCTACAAGGACGGCCAGACCCTGGGCCGCGGCTTCATCGGCCTCGCCGCGATGATCTTCGGCAACTGGATGCCCGGCGGTCTCGCCATGGGCGCCGGCCTGTTCGGCTTCACCGACAGCCTCCAGCTGCGCGACCCGGGGTCGGTGCACGTGCTGATCCTGATCGTCGGCATCGCGATGATCCTGCTCGCCCTGTGGCAGCTGTACCGGCGCAAGTACACCGCGACGGTGATCTACTTCGTCGTCGCCGGCGGCCTGATCGCCTGGTACTCGCTCACCGACCAGGTGCAGCGTCCGCTGATCGTCGCCACGCCGTACCTGATCACCCTGATCGTGCTCTCGCTGGCCTCGCAGCGGCTGCGGATGCCGAAGGCGGACGGTCAGATCTACCGCAAGGGCGAGGGCAAGTGACCGCCCCCACGCCTTCCGCGATCGACTGGGAGCGGCTGCGCGAGGCGGCGCGCGAGGCGATGGGCCACGCGTACGCCCCGTACAGCAAGTTCCCGGTCGGCGCGGCCGCGCTGGTGGACGACGGGCGGGTGGTCACCGGCTGCAACGTCGAGAACGCCTCGTACGGGCTCGGGCTGTGCGCCGAGTGCGGGCTGGTGTCCGCGCTGCACGCCACCGGCGGCGGGCGGCTGACCGCGTTCACCTGCGTGGACGGCGCCGGCGAGCTGCTGATGCCGTGCGGTCGCTGCCGCCAGCTGCTGTACGAGCACGGCGGACCGGAGCTGCTGGTCGACCTGGCCTCGGGCGTGAAGCCGATGAGCGAGGTCCTGCCCGACGCGTTCGGGCCGGAGCGGCTTTAGCATCGCCGTTTGTTACGCGCGTAGAGTGTCGCGAGTGGGCCGTAACCCGGTCATCTCGCGGCACTCTACGCAGTTGACGCTTTAGAACCCTTTTTGGAGCACGCATGGACGCCATCTCCGTCATCAGGACCAAGCGCGACCGCGGAGAGCTGAGCGACGCTCAGATCGACTGGGTCATCGACGCCTACACCCGCGGCGAGGTCGCCGACGAGCAGATGTCCGCCCTGGCCATGGCGATCCTGCTGAACGGCATGCAGCCGCGCGAGATCAGCCGCTGGACCGACGCCATGATCCGCTCCGGCGTGCGGATGGACTTCTCCTCGCTGCCGCTGCCCACCAGCGACAAGCACTCCACCGGCGGCGTCGGCGACAAGATCACCCTCCCGCTCGCTCCGCTGGTCGCCGCCTGCGGCGCCGCCGTCCCGCAGCTCTCCGGCCGCGGCCTCGGCCACACCGGCGGCACCCTGGACAAGCTGGAGTCCATCCCCGGCTGGCGCGCCCTGCTCTCCAACGAGGAGATGATGGACGTGCTCCGCGGCGCGGGTGCGGTCATCTGCGCGGCCGGCGACGGCCTCGCGCCCGCCGACAAGAAGCTGTACGCGCTGCGCGACGTCACCGGCACCGTGGAGGCGATCCCGCTGATCGCCTCCTCGATCATGTCCAAGAAGATCGCCGAAGGCACCGGCGCGCTGGTCCTCGACGTCAAGGTCGGCTCCGGCGCGTTCATGAAGAACCTGGCCGACGCCCGCGAGCTCGCCCGCACCATGGTGGGCCTGGGCACCACCGCCGGGGTCAACACCGTCGCCCTGCTCACCGACATGTCCACCCCGCTCGGCCTCACCGCGGGCAACGCGCTGGAGGTCCGGGAGTCCGTCGAGGTCCTGGCGGGCGGCGGCCCGGCCGACGTCGTGGAGCTCACCCTCGCGCTCGCCCGCGAAATGCTCGCCGCGGCCGGCGTGCACGGCAAGGACCCGGCCGACGCACTGCGCGACGGCTCCGCGATGGACCACTGGCGCCGCATGATCGCCGCCCAGGGCGGCGACGTGGACGCCCCGCTTCCGGTCGCCCGCGAGCAGCACGTCATCCCCGCGCCCGCCTCCGGCGTGCTCACCGAGCTCGACGCCTACGCCGTCGGCGTCTGCGCCTGGCGCCTGGGTGCCGGCCGCGCCCGCAAGGAGGACCCGGTCCAGGCCGGCGCCGGCGTCGAGATGCACGCCAAGCCCGGCGACACCGTCGTGGCCGGCCAGCCCCTGCTGACCCTCCACACCGACACGCCCGAGCGCTACGACTACGCCATCGAGGCCCTGACCGGTGGCATCGAGGTCTCCCCGGCGGGCACGGCGTTCACCCCGAACCCCATCGTGCTCGACCGCATCGCCTGAGCGATGTGAGGGCTGCTCACGTACGCCGGGTCAGGCGTACGTGAGCAGCCCGGTGGTGTCGAGGGTCCAGGGGCCGACGGCGATCTTGTCGCCGAAGACGAACTTCTCGCGGGACTCGTAGCCCAGCTCGGAATGCACGATGCCGGTGCCGGTGCGGGGATCGACGATCAGGTAGAACGGGATACCCATGGCCGAGTAGTCGCGGACCTTGTTGTGGTAGTCGTTCTCGGGATTGGAGGCGGACACGATCTCCACCACGAGTACTACCTCGTGCGGGAGAACCGCTCGCTGCTCGCCCTCCAAGGTCGCCTCGGGGAAGACCATCAGATCCGGGTTGCGCAGCTGACCGAGTCCGGCGTCCTGCAAGTCCGCACCGTGGTAAGCGATGTGACCCGGGTGAGTGGACGGCAGCTGGGCGTTGAGCTGTCGGGCGATGCGCAGCACGGCGAGCTCGTGGCGCTTCACCGGCGACATCATCATGACGATCTGACCGTCGGCGATCTCAATCTTCCCTATCCCCGGCACCTTCGGCAGCTGATCCGCGATCTCAAGCAGCCTGGTGTACTCAGCAGGATCGATGCTCATGTCCCGGAGTCTATCGGCGGAGGCTGTCAAGCGTCCGCGACCGTTCGTCTCGTGATGTGCGCCTGGTGGGTCGCGTAGAGGGTGACGGCGGCGGCGAGGGTCATGGCGGTGAGGCCGACGGTGGCGGCGCCGGGCCAGCCGGTGGCGTGGTAGGCGTCGGCGCCGAGGGTGCCGCCGAGGCTGTTGCCGAGGTAGTAGGCGATCAGGTAGAGGGCGGAGGCCTGGGCGCGGCCCTCGGTGGCGGTGCGGCCGACCGCCGAGGAGGCGGTGGCGTGGCCGGCGAAGAAGCCGGCGGTGATCAGGACCAGGCCGAGCAGGGCGCAGGCCAGGGACTCGGCGAGGGAGAGCAGCAGGCCGGCCGCGGTCACGCCGACGGAGACGTAGAGGGCGCCGCGGCGGCCGAGGCGGGCGGAGAGGCGTCCGGCCGCGGCGGAGGTGCCGGTGCCGACCAGGTAGACCACGAAGATCGAGGCGGCGATCGACTCCGGCAGGTGGAACGGCGCGGAGATCAGCCGGTAGCCGACGGTGTTGTAGACCGCGCCGAACACGGCCATGAACAGCATCCCGAGTGCGTACAGCCGGACCAGCAGCGGGTCGCGCAGGTGCCGTCCGACGGTGCGGGCGAGCGCGCGGGCGTCCACCGGGGCGGGGGTGAAGTGCCGGGCGGCGGGGATCAGCAGCCGGAAGACGAGCGTGGCGAGCAGCGCGAGGGCGGCGGAGGCGGCGAGGCCCCAGCGCCAGCCGAGGGCGGCGGCGGTCCAGCCGGAGAGCAGTCGGCCGCCCATGCCGCCGATGCTGTTGCCGGCCACGTACAGGCCCATCGCGGAGGCCAGGGCGCTGGGGTGGACCTCCTCGGCGAGGTAGGCCATGGCGGTGGCCGGCAGCCCGGCGAGGGCGGCGCCCTGGAGGACCCGCAGGGCGACGAGGGTGGTGAGGTCCGGCGCGAAGGGCAGCGCGAGGGCGAGGACGGAGGCGGCGAGGGTGGAGGCCGTCATCACCCTGGTGCGGCCGTACCTGTCGGAGAGGGCGCTCGCCGGGAGCAGGCCGAGGGCGAGTCCGAGGGTGGCGGCGGAGGCCGTCCAGCTGGCCTGGCCGGGGGTGAGGTCGAGGTCGGCCGAGAGGATCGGCAGCAGGCCCTGGGTGGAGTAGAGCAGGACGAAGGTCGCGACTCCGGCGGCGAACAGGGCGAGGTTGGCGCGGCGGAAGGCGCGCTGGCCGGGGCGGTGGCGGTCGTCCGCGGTGAGGCGGGTGGGGGCGGCGGCGGGGGCATCCGGGGAGGTGACGGATGCCCTGGTATCGGCGGGCTGCATGACATCGACCGTAGGCCCGTTGTCGTTGATGCGTCCAATGCATGAAGCAGGGATGATCGATGCACTGGCGTATGAGTCGAGGTGGTGGCGGGATGGCGGGTTCGGAGTCGGTGGACGGCGGGGAGCGGTACCGGGCGGCCGAGTTGGGGCCGGAGGAGCCGGCCGTCCTGCTGGCGCCCCGGCTGGCGCAGTTCGCGGCGGTGGCCCGGCTGGAGCACGTGACGCAGGCGGCCGGGCTGCTCGGGGTGCCGCAGCCGACGCTGTCGCGCGCGGTGGCCCGGCTGGAGGAGGAGCTGGGGGTGGAGCTGCTGGCCCGTCAGGGCCGTACGGTCCGGCTGACCAGGGCGGGCCGGCTGCTGCTGGCCTCGGTGGAGCGGGCGCTGGCCGAGGTCGAGCGCGGCGCGCAGGCGGCCCGGGCGGAGGCGGACCCGGAGGTGGGGCTGGTGGCCTTCGGCTTCCTGCACACGATGGGGCCGGACGCGGTGCCGGCGCTGCTGCGCGGCTTCCGCGCGGCGCACCCGCGGGTGCGCTTCCAGCTGGTGCAGGACTACGGCGCGGCGATGCTGGAGCGGCTGCGGGCCGGCGAGCTGGACCTGTGCCTGGTGGCGCCGCTGCCGGACGACCCGGCGTTCGCCGCCCGCCCGCTGGACGAGCAGCGACTGCACCTGGTCGTCCCGGCGGACCACCGGCTGGCCGGGCGGCGGCGGATCCGGCTGGCGGAGGTGGCCGAGGAACCGTTCGTCGGGCTGGAGCAGGGGTACGGGCTGCGGGCGATCACGGACGGCTTCTGCGCGGAGGCGGGGTTCGTCCCCCGGTTGGCCTTCGAGGGGGAGGAGGCGGAGACGCTGCGCGGGCTGGTGGCGGCCGGGCTGGGGGTGGCGCTGCTGCCGCCGGCCCTGGTGCCCCGGCCCGGGGTGGTGGAGCTGGAGGTGACGGCGCCGCGCACCCGGCGGGCGGTCGGGCTGGCCTGGGCGGCGGGGCGGCCGCTGACCCCGCCGGCGGAGGCGTTCCGGGACTTCGTGCTGTCCCGGCGCGGTCGGCTGCTCCAGCACGACTGAGGTCGTCGGCGGGGTGTTCCACGGTGGTCGGCGCCCCTGCGGAACGGCGCGCGCTTTTGGCGGATCGTATGGACCGGTCGGTGGAATTCCGGGGGGAGTTTGGACCATCCGGTGGTGTTCCCGGTGGTGGGTCTACGCGCGTAGGGGCTATATTTCCGCAATGGAAAAGCAGATCCCCGTCACCACCGCGGGCACGGGCCCGCGCATCCCCACCGCCGACCAGATCCGCCGCGCGCCGAAGGTCCTCCTGCACGACCACCTGGACGGCGGGCTGCGCCCGGAGACCGTGGTCGAGCTGGCCGCCGCCGTCGGCTACCAGGGACTCCCCACCACCGACCCCAAGGAGCTCGGCGAGTGGTTCCGTGAGGCCGCCGACTCCGGCTCGCTGGTCCGCTACCTGGAGACCTTCGCGCACACCTGTGCCGTGATGCAGACCCGCGAGGGCCTGATCAAGGTCGCCGCCGACTGCGCCGAGGACCTGGCCGCCGACGGTGTCGTGTACGCGGAGGTCCGGTACGCCCCCGAGCAGCACCTGGAGGCCGGCCTGACCCTGGACGAGGTCGTCGAGGCCGTCCAGGAGGGCTTCCGCCTCGGCGAGGCCAACGCCCGCGAGGCCGGGCACCGGATCCGGATCGGCACGCTGATCACCGCGATGCGGCACGCCGCCCGCTCGCAGGAGATCGCGGAGCTGGCCAACCGCCACCGGGACCAGGGCGTCGTCGGCTTCGACATCGCGGGCGCCGAGGCCGGCTACCCCCCCACCCGCCACCAGGCCGCCTTCGACTACCTCAAGGGCGAGAACAACCACTTCACCATCCACGCGGGCGAGGCCTTCGGCCTGCCGTCGATCTGGGAGGCCCTGCAGTGCTGCGGCGCCGACCGGCTCGGCCACGGCGTGCGGATCGTCGACGACATCACGGTGGGCGAGGACGGCTCGGTCGAGCTCGGCCGACTGGCCGCGTACGTGCGCGACAAGCGCATCCCGCTGGAGATGTGCCCGACCTCCAACCTCCAGACCGGCGCCGCCACTTCGTACGCCGAGCACCCGATCGGGCTGCTCAGCCGGCTGAAGTTCCGGGTCACCGTGAACACCGACAACCGGCTGATGAGCGGCACCAGCATGAGCCAGGAGTTCGGGCACGTGGTGGAGGCCTTCGGCTACACGCTGGGGGACCTGGAGTGGTTCACCGTGAACGCCATGAAGTCCGCGTTCCTGCCGTTCGACGAGCGACTGGCGATGATCAGCGACGTTATCAAGCCGGGCTACGCCGAGCTGAAGTCGGAGTGGCTGTTCAGCGGGGGCGCCGGCGGCAACTGAGCCGCGGGGCGAACGTGTTTCCGGCCGTCGGATGAAAGACCGGTTCTGGCAAGGATTTGCCGTTCATCCGACTACTCACTCGAGTGAGTGAACGCCCTTTGGTTCTCCCGCGACCGGCTCACTACGGTGTGCCAGTCATTGCCGATCAGGTGCGGTGGCGGCCACCCGGCCGCCGAACCCGCGCCGCGTCGTCGGCCACCGACGAGGACCCAAGGGGACGAACCATGAAGCAGGCTCTCAAGGCCGCCGGCACCGCGGCGCTCGGCATCGCCATCGCGGCGGTCGGCGCCGGCACCGCCTCCGCCGACGCCGCCCCGGCGCCCGGCGGCCTCGGGCTGCCCACCGGCGCGGTGACGAACCCCGCGGTGACCGGGGCGGTCACCGACACCGCCGCCAAGCTGCCCGGTGGCGACAAGGTCACCGGCACGCTGGGCACCCTCGCCCCGACCGCCGGCCACGCCGCCCCGGCCGCGGAGGCCCCGCTCGCCGGCGTCACCCAGCAGCGCGCCGCCGTCCCGACCGTCCCGGGTCTCGACAAGACCCCCGTCGGCGGGCTGACCGGCGCCCTGCCCGGCCTGCCGGGCCTCGGCGGCTGATCCGAGCCGCCGGCACGACGACGGGCCGCCCGCCCCCGGGATCACCGGGGACGGGCGGCCCGTCGTCGTCTTCACACCGCCCGGTCTCACGGCTCCTGGGGGAGGAGCAGCCAGAGGGCGAGGTAGAGCAGGAACTGAGGGCCGGGCAGCAGGCAGGAGAGCAGGAAGATCAGCCGGACGGTCCACGGGGTCAGCCCGAAGCGGGCGGCGATCCCGGCGCAGACGCCGGCGATCACACGGTTGTGGCGAGGACGGGCAAGGCGAGCGCTCACGCTCCCACCTCGCTGCGCTCGGCAGGGGCCTTCGCCCCTGCGCACCTCTTGATGGTTCGCTCGCTTTGCTTGCTCATGATGGTCTCCTGATCTGCTCCGCACGGTGGCGGCCCGGTCCGGTCGGTCCGGCGGGCATACGTCCATACTCCGCCGCCGCGGCCCCGAAGTCCTCAGCCCGCCAGGTGATTCCGCACCCCGACGGGTCACCGGGGAGACGTAGTCGGATGTCGGGGTCGTCCTCAGGGTGACCCTGAGGATGGCCGACCGTTCCGAAGCCCCTCACCCTCCCGTCACGGGCGCGTGGAAACGGCTCGGTATGATGCCGCAGTCGCTGGTGGTCGGGGGGCGGAACATCGGCGCGCCATCGCTAGGAAATGGCCTCTCACGCAAGCGATTTCACGTTCTGTTGGGCTCTGTCCGAATTCTCTCGTGGGGTTGAAATTGCGCACTCGGCATCGCAGATTCCTGGCCGCGACCGCCGTCGTCACGCTGGCTTCGGGTGCGGCTGCCGTCGAGGCCCCGACCGTCCTCGCCGCCTCGGTGGTCGTCGCGGCCGCCCAGGGCGCCGAGGCCCAGTCCTCACCGGTCACGGCGACCCTTTCGGGCCTGCCCGGCACCGTCAAGGCGGGCGGCGCGCCGGTGGAGTTCACCGCGACGCTCAAGAACACCGCCGACCACCAGATGGACGTGCCCCTGGCCACCTTCGTCATCGGGGACACCGGTACCGGCACCAAGCAGAGCCAGTTCACGCTGGAGTACCAGGCGCCCGGCGGCACACAGTGGCAGGACGCCAGGGCGGACACCGCGAGCGTCGGCGCCGTCTGGGAGCTCAACCAGCCCGCCGTGCCGCACCTGGCGGCGGGCGCCGAGGCCGTCTACCGGCTGCGGCTCACCGTCGCCGCCGACGCCCCGGCCGGCCGGGTAACGCCGGGCTTCACCGCCGTCGTCTCCGACCCCGCCCTGCCGCCGGAGCAGCGCATCTCCCAGGCGATGAGCGGCTACTCGGGCCTGGTCATCGCCCCGTCCGTCACGCCGACCACCCCGGCGCCCACGCCGGCCGCCACGGCGGACGCCAGGCTCGACGGGGTGCCCGCCGCGTTCAGGGCGGGCGGCGAGGCGAAGCCGTTCAAGCTGGTCTTCACCAACAACAGCGGCAAGGGCCTCCGCCTGCTGCCCGCGATCGTGTTCCAGGGGGCGACCGAACTCCCCTCCGAGACCGTCATATTCGAGTTCCGGACGGCCGACGGCAGATGGCTGGAGGGCACCCCCGGCGGCAACTCGGAGCACCCGGGCTGGCTCTACCTGGGGCTGCGGACCGGCGACAGGAACGCCGATGTCATCGCCCTGGCGAAGGGCGAGAGCCGCACGATCGACGTCCGGCTGTCCTTCACCAAGGACGCCCCGGTCGGAGCCCAGTCCCTGGCGGCCCTCGCGGGCAGCCTGCCCGGTGCGGGCGAGAACGGGGCCGAGGCGTCCAGCCCGAAGGCCGGCATCACCATCGAGGCCCCGGCGGGCGCCACCGCCACGCCGACCCCCAGCTCCCCGGCCACCCCGACACCGACCGCGACCCGGCCGGCCACCGCCCCGGTCGTCCCGGTCGTCCCGATCACGCAGGCCACCAGCGAGGCGCCGAGTCCGGCGGCGGGCGGCTCGCCGGTGGTCGCCGTCGCGGCCCCGGCCGCGGACGCCGGACTGGCCTCCACCGGTGGCGGCACCCGAACGAAGCCGATGGCGATCACCGGTGCGGTCGCGATCGCCCTCGGGCTGGGCACGCTGGTCGTGGCGCGCCGCCGCAGGAAGGCGTAGCGCGCCACCGGGCGCCGACCCCGGACACGGACCCCGACAGGCCGGAAGGCCCGTCCGTCATCCGCTGCGGAGCGGGGACGGGCGGGCCTTCCGGCGTTCGTACGGCGGGTGCGGACCCGGTCAGCCGGCCGGCTGCTGCGGCGGCTGCGGCTGGGCCGGCGGCGCGGGCTGCGCGTACGGGTTGTCCGCCACCGGCTGCGGCGGGACACCCGGCTGGTACGGCGCGGCGGCCGGCGGCGCGGCCTGGTGCGCGGCCGGCGGGACGGGAGCCCCGCCCTGCGGCGGCACGGGCGCGCCCGGCTGCGGGGCGTTCGGGTTGTACGGCGCGTTGGGGTTGTACGGCGCCTGCGGGGCGTTCGGGTTGTACGGCGCCTGGGGCGCGTTGGGGTTGAACGCGGCGGCGGCCTGCGCGGCCGCCTGCTGCTTGGCATTGCTGCGCTCGGTGATCGCCTTCACCGAGTAGACGATCATCGCGACCGGCAGGATGAAGACCTTGAAGAAGATGTAGTACGTGCCGCCCTCGAAGACGAACACGAGGTAGTAGGCGTACCCCAGGAATCCGAGGCCGATGAGGACGTTGAGGACGCGCAGACCGGTCTTCAGACCGCCGGCGACGGCCCCGAGGCCGACCATGATGACGCCGCTGAGCGCCAGCAGGACGGCGTATCAGGAGAACAGCGGCTCAGCGCCGAAGTCGAGATTGTTCAAGGGGGGTTTCCTGTGGGAGGGAAGAATCAACGGCTGAACCGTTTGGGGACGAGAGCGCACAGTACTGGAGGCGGCTGACATTCGTCGTCGCCTTTGCATCACGGTGTCGTTGCGCTCTGCCGGAACGGCAATTGACGAGGTGGGAAATGACTGATTATGAGGTGCTGCGGGTCTTTTGCGGGCCCGGTGGGGGGTACGGGAACGCGCTCGGCGTCGTGCGCGACGGCGCCGCCGTGCCGGAGCGTGCGGACCGGCAGGAGATCGCGCGCGAACTCGGCTTCAGCGAGACGGTGTTCGTCGACGACCCGGAGCGCGGGGAGATCGACATCTACACGCCGACGCTGCGCCTGCCCTTCGCCGGCCACCCGTGCGTGGGCGCCGCCTGGCTGCTCGGGGTGGACCGGCTGGTCACGGCCGCCGGCGTGGTGGGCGTCCGGCGCGAGGGCGGGCTGACCCGGATCGAGGCCCGGCCGGAGTGGGCCCCGCCGCGGACGCTGCGGCAGTACGGCTCGGCGGCCGAGGTGGAGGCGCTGGAGGTGCCGCCGCCGGGGGAGTGGATCTACGCCTGGGCCTGGCAGGACGAGGCGGCCGGCACCGTCCGGGCGCGGGCCTTCCCCGGGCGGGGTGACGGGATCGACGAGGACGAGGCGACCGGCGCGGCCGCCCTGCTGCTGACCGCGCGGCTCGGCCGGGCGCTGACCGTCACCCAGGGCCGGGGCTCGCAGCTGATGACCGGGCCGCGCCCGGGCGGGCTGATCGAGGTCGGCGGCCGGGTGGTGCCGGCGCCGGCTCAGCGGGCGGGCGGCGTCGGCTCCGCGTAGGCGCGCGGGCGGGCGGCGGGCGCGACGGCCGCCACCCGGCCGACGGCGGCGGCCGGGACGGTCACCGGTGGGACGGCCAGGACGGGCACCCGGGGCGCCCGCGGCCGCCGTTCCCGCAGCAGGTGCCGCAGGCCGGGGACCAGCGCGAGGTGGACGGCGGCCACGCCGATCACGGCGAACAGGATGTGGTCCACGTTGAGGACGTGCCCGGGCGTCCAGGAGGAGAGGAACTCCAGCCCGGTCGCCAGCAGCGCGGAGGCACCGGTGGTGCGCAGGAAGGAGGGCAGCCAGGGGGCCCGGAGGCGGCCGCCGGCCAGCGGCAGCAGGACGCCGAGCGGGGCCAGCAGCAGGAGTTCGCCGACCACCTGCCAGGCGGTGGAGGACCGGAGCGAGGCCAGCGGGGTCAGGTTGGCGTCGTACACCCAGGCCACCGGCAGCGGTCTCAGCACCAGCCAGAGCACCAGTGCCAGGTGGCAGGCGAGGCCCGCCAGCCCGGTCTGCCGGAGGGATCGGTGGACGGCCGCCGCCGGCCTGCTCTCGGTCCCCGCGCCGGAACGCTCGTCGCGTGTCCTGGTGCCATCTCGCTGCACGGGGGGAAGGACGTGAGCCGGTGGCACGGCGGTTCCACGCCGGGCGTGAACATTCCCGAACACGCCCCCGGCACTCCCTGCTACTTACACGGAGCGGCCGTCGGCACCGCGCTGAACACGTTGTCCGGGGGCGGGCTGCCCGGCACCACCGGCGTGGGCGACGGGCTTGGGCTCGCGGCGCCCTTGGAGGCACCGCGGGCCGGGGTCACGGCCGGCGCGGGGCCGGGCGGGGTGACCAGCGCGGTCGGTATGTGCGGGGTGGTCGGGCAGGCCGTGCGGCTGGCCGGGGCGCCGCCGTCGACCGGTACGGCGGTCGGCCGGATACCGCAGCCGGAGGCCAGTGCGAGCAGGAGCAGTACGCCGGCGGTACGGCGCAGGGTGGTACGGGCGGGGGCGGTCACGTGGCGTCCTTGTCCTCTACGGCGTCGCGGGCGGGGCCGCGCTCGGCCTCCCCCGCGGACGGCGGAGGCGGCGGTGTCAGCGGCAGTGTCAGGGTGAACACCGCGCCGACCTCCCCGTTCGCCGCCGTGATCGTCCCCCCGTGTATCTGCGCGTTGGCCATCGCGATCGACAGCCCCAGGCCGCTGCCCTCCGAGCGGGCCCGCCCCCGGTCGGCCTTGTAGAACCGGTCGAAGACGTGCGGCAGCACGTCCTCCGGGATGCCCGGGCCGCTGTCGGAGACCTCGACCACGACCGAGTCCGCGGCCTGCCGGACCCTGACCCGCACCGGTGAGCCGCCGTGCTTGAGCGCGTTGCCGATCAGGTTGGCGAAGACCACGTCGAGCCGGCGCGGGTCGACCACGGCCAGGATGCCGCGCGGGGCGTCCACCTCGACCGCGTCGTACCAGGCCCGTCCGTCGATGCAGGACATGATCAGGTCGGCGATGTCCACCTCGTCGGCGACCAGCCTGGCGGTGCCCGCGTCGAAGCGGGTCACCTCCATCAGGTTCTCCACCAGGTCGGACAGCCGCCGGGTCTCGCTGACCACGAGCCGGACGGCCGGCTCGATCATCGGGTCCAGCGACTCGGCCTCGTCCTCCAGGATGTCGGTGACGGCGGTCATCGCGGTCAGCGGGGTGCGCAGTTCGTGCGACATGTCGGCGACGAACCGCCGGCTCTGCGCCTCGCGCGCGCTCAGCTCCTCGACCTGCTCGTGCAGCGACTCCGCGGCCCGGTTGAACGTCCTTGCCAGGTCGGCGAGTTCGTCCGAGCCCTCGACTTCGAGCCGGGTGTCCAGGTGCCCCTGGCCGAGGCGCCGGGCGGCGTCGCCGAGCCGCTTGACCGGCCGCAGCACGGTGGCCGAGGCGGCCTGGGCGAGCAGCGCCGAGCCGATCAGCGCGAGCAGGGTGGCGATGGCCAGCGACCAGCCCAGCGTGTTGAGGTCGGCCCGTTCGTTCTCCAGCGACTTGAACATGTACGCCGTCGGGCCGCCCGGCACCACCTTGGTGCCGCCGATCACGAACGGTCGGCCGTCCAGGTTCTGCCGCTGCCAGTACAGGTGGTACGGGTACGGGTTGCTCTCGGTGACCTCGCGGGGCTTGGCGACGGTGGACTGCAGCGCGGTCGGCACGTCGGCCAGCGTGAAGTGCGCGGGATCGGAGGACGTCGAGGGGCACTCCGGGTGCGTCGGATCGACCACCACGACGTCGTAACTCAGGCCGGAGCTGGCCACGTTGGACGCCAGTTCGGCCAGCTCCGGGCAGCCGGCGTTCAGCGGCAGCTCGGAGACGTTGCGGCTGAGCGAGACCCGGAAGTCGTTCAGCGCGGTGTCCTGGGCGCGCTTGAGCACCGCGTCGCGGTTCAGCCAGTACGCGATGCCGGAGGCCGAGACGGCGGCGAGCAGCGCGACCGCCGCGAACACCGCGATCAGTCGCACCCGTAGGGAGCGCAGCCGGCGCCACCGGCCCGCCGGGAAGCGCCGGGCAGTCGTCTGATGGTCAGTCACAGGAGCCTGTCGTGGGTACGGGAGTTCAGGAGTCGGACGGGCGCCGGTTCGGGCCGGCCGGTCAGGCCGGAGGGTCCAGCCGGTAGCCCACCCCGCGCACGGTGCGGATCAGCGTCGGCGCGGACGGCACGTCCTCGACCTTGGCCCGCAGCCGCTGCACACAGGCGTCCACCAGGCGCGAGTCGCCGAGGTAGTCGTGCTCCCAGACCAGCCGCAGCAGCTGCTGGCGGGAGAGCGCCTGCCCGGGGCGGCGGCTGAGTTCCAGCAGCAGCCGCAGCTCGGTCGGGGTGAGCTGGAGGTCCAGTCCGTCCTTGGTGACGGTCATGGCCGCCCGGTCGATCACCACGCTGCCGTACGCGGAGGAGTCCGAGCTCTCCCGTTCGCCGCGGCGCAGCACCGCCCGGATCCGCGCATCCAGCACGCGCGGCTGCACCGGTTTCACCACGTAGTCGTCGGCGCCGGACTCCAGGCCCACCACCACGTCGATGTCGTCCGAACGGGCGGTCAGCAGGATGATCGGCAGCTGGTCGGTGCGCCGGATCCGGCGGCACACCTCGAAGCCGTCGATTCCGGGCAGCATCACGTCCAGCACGATGAGGTCGGGCCGCTGCTCCTTGAAGAGCCTCAGACCGTCCTCGCCGGAGGCGGCGGTGGCCACGCGGTGGCCCTGGCGGGTGAGGGCGAGTTCGAGGCCGGTCCGGATGGCGTCGTCGTCCTCGATCAGTAGGAGGAAAGGCACGGCCCCATTTTGGCCCACCCGCAGCCCCGAATCACCCCCCGGATCACTCACGGCCCGTTCGGGAACCGGAAGGACCGCCACCGGCGTCCGGTACGGAGGGAGGCGGACCGGGACGAAAGGCCCCCGCCTGTGACACCCCTGTGACAGTCGGCGGACAGCGCCATCACAACCGGCGGGCAGGATTTTCCATGTCGCCGCAGGACAGCGGGCCGCAAGGCCGGCTGAAAGGCGGCAACCGGAACCGCTCGTACCGAACCAAGGGGGCGCACGATGAACGCCATGCTTCAGACCCGGACCAACCCGGCTGTACGCACCGCGCGTTCGTCAGCGACCACCCACCGGACCCGGTACGAGGTCAGGACCGACGAGAACTCCGGCGCCGTGACCGTACGGGGGTGCGCGCACAGCACCGGTGGAAACCCTGGCGCCCGTCGGGTGAGCGGCGGCGGCAGGACGGGGGAGCTGTACGGAATCGGCCGACTGGGGAGTGCGGTCGACTCCGCCAACACCCTCACGCTGCGGGGGATCCTCCCCGTCCGCGTCGAGGGCACGGACGCCCCCGGGGGGAACCGGGGGACCGGGGGGAACGGTCTGCGGACGGTCGGTTCGGGGGAACCGTCCGGTCGCGAGGCCGCCGGTGCGACGCTGCTGCGGCTGAACCCCGCCGCGGCCCGCACCACCGAGGCCGGGCAGGGAGGCGCGCAGGGGGAGCACTCGGCCGCCGCGGAGGACCACATCACGGAGTTCACCGCGTACGTGCGCGAGCGCCGCGCTTCCCTGTACGCCACGGCCTACCACCTGACCGGTGACCGCTACGAGGCCGAGGACCTGCTGCAGAGCGCGCTCTTCAGCACCTACCGGGCCTGGGGCCGGATCACCGACAAGGCCGCGGTCGGGGGTTACCTCCGCCGCACCATGACCAACCTGCACATCTCCGCCTGGCGGCGCCGCAAGGTCAACGAGTACCCGACCGAGGAGCTGCCGGAGACGGCCGGCGACACCGACGCGATGGGCGGCACCGAGCTGCGCACCGTGCTCTGGCAGGCGCTGGCGAAGCTGCCGGAGAACCAGCGGACCATGCTGGTGCTGCGGTACTACGAGGGCAAGACCGACCCGGAGATCGCCGACGTGCTGGGGATCAGCGTCGGCACGGTCAAGAGCAGCATCTGGCGCGCCCTGCGCCGGCTGCGCGACGACGAGCACCTGAACAAGTCGGGCGACACCGTCCGGGCGTTCGGCGAGCTGGTCGCGTAACGAAGGACTCCCGTCGGGGGACGGGAAGCGAACGGTCACGGTCCGGGGACAGCGGCTCGGGGGAGCATGTCCGTGGGGGAGCCCGAGGACCGTTCGGGAAGGCGACGGGCCCGGTGCGGGGGAGACGCACCGGGCCCGTCGTTTTCTGCTGTCCGCACCCGTTCCGGCGGCTCCGGCGGTTCAGGGCCGCTGTGGGCCGCTGTGGGCCGGCTCAGGCCGCGGAGAGCTCCGCCGGCCGGGCCGCGGCGCGGATCCGCCGCTCGGCCTCCGGCCCCGCGCACGCGTACGAGCCGAGCGTGACCTGCCGCCCGACGATGGACCGCTCGGCCCGCATCAGCCGGAAGCCCCGGCGCAGCAGCACCGGCAGCGACTTGCGGCCCTCCCGGACATCCCGGCGCAGCCGGCGCCAGGCCGTGGTGAGCGCGCCGTTGCGCAGGCACAGGGCGTCGCCGAGCAGGCCCTCCTCGGCGCACTCGGCGGTGATCTCGGCGGCGAAGATGCCCTCCGCGATGAACGCGCAGGCGCCGTCCAGCTCCAGGGCGTGGGTGCCGACCCGGCCGTTGTCCGGGATCGAGTACACCGGGACGTCCGTGCGGCCGTGCTCGTGCAGGGCGCGGATGGCGGCGACGGCCTGGTCGCGGTGCCAGGCCAGCGGGGAGTCCCAGTCGACGGCACCGTCCGGCAGCCGGGGCAGCGTGGGGTCGTCCCCGTCCTTGTAGAAGTCGTCGAGCTGGAGCACCGGCAGGCCGCTGCGCTCGGCGAGCGAGGACTTCCCCGACCCGGAGGGCCCGGAGAGCAGGATCACCCGGGCATGCGCGGCCGGTGCGGGGTTCAGGGGGGAGTCACTCACGGGACACCAGTCTGACGCATCCCGGCCCGTTGCCGAAACCGGTCGGTCCGGACTTCTGCTGTGACGGCCGGCCGCGCGGGCCGGTGTCGTACGGCGGCGGAACGCCGACGGACCCGCGCCAGGGGGGAGAGGCGCGGGTCCGTCCAATGACCGTCCGGGCCCCGGGGGGGGGTAGGGCACTGGGGACGGCCAGCTTGTGGAGTTGTCACCCCGAGGGGCGAGGGTCAGATACCCATCGGGTGCCAGACCGTCTTCGTCTCGAGGAACGAGAGTAGCCGGTCGGTACCGGGCGCATTGGTCCAGTCCTGGGCGAACGGGTCCAGCTCCGGACGGACTACCCGCTTCAGGGTATCCGCGGCGGCCGCTTCCAGCGCCTGCGCCGCGCCGGGGCCGTCGGCGGCGATGGCTCCGGTGAGGTCCACCGCGTTGACGTCCTGGTGCGAGGCCAGGGTGGGCGCGATGTCCGCGGTCTTGCCCGAGATGATGTTGACCACGCCGCCCGGGACGTCCGAGGTGGCCAGCACCTCGCCCAGCGACAGCGCGGGCAGCGGGGCGTCCGCGGCGGCCGCGACCACGACCGTGTTGCCGGTGGCGATCGCCGGGGCGATCACCGAGACCAGGCCGAGCAGCGAGTGCCCGTACCCGGCCTGCGGGGCGACGATCCCGACCACGCCGGTCGGCTCCGGGGTCGACAGGTTGAAGTACGGACCGGCGACCGGGTTGGCGCCGCCCGCGATCTGGGCGACCTTGTCCGTCCAGCCCGCGTACCAGATCCAGCGGTCGATCGCGGCGTCCACCAGCGCGGCGGCCTTCTTCGGGCCGATGCCCTCGGAGAGGGCCACCTCGGCGGCGAACTGCTCGCGCCGGCCCTGCAGCATCTCGGCGACCCGGTACAGCACCTGGCCGCGGTTGTACGCGGTGGTGCCGGCCCAGCCCTTGACCGCGGCGCGGGCGGCCAGGACGGCGTCACGGGTGTCCTTGCGGGTGCCCAGCGGGGCGTTGGCGAGCCACTCGCCGGTGGAGTCGGTCACCTCGTACACCCGCCCGCTCTCGGAGCGCGGGAACTTCCCGCCGACGTACAGCTTGTAGGTCTTGAGGACGTCAAGACGCGCGAAGGTCGTGTCAGACATCGAGGTAGGCCTCCAGACCGTGGCGGCCACCCTCGCGGCCGTAGCCCGACTCCTTGTAGCCGCCGAACGGCGAGGTCGGGTCGAACTTGTTGAAGGTGTTGGCCCAGACCACGCCGGCCTTGAGCTTGTTGGCCGCCCAGAGGATGCGCGAGCCCTTCTCCGTCCAGATGCCGGCGGAGAGGCCGTACGGGGTGTTGTTGGCCTTCTCGATCGCCTCGGCGGGGGTGCGGAAGGTCAGCACCGACAGGACCGGGCCGAAGATCTCCTCCTGGGCGATCCGGTGGGCCTGGCTGACGCCCATGAACAGGGTCGGCTTGAACCAGAAGCCGGTGCCCGGGAGTTCGCAGGCCGGCGACCAGCGCTCGGCGCCCTCGGCCTCGCCGGCGTCGGTCAGCGCGGTGATCCGGGCCAGCTGCTCGGCCGAGTTGATGGCGCCGATGTCGGTGTTCTTGTCCAGCGGGTCGCCGACCCGCAGGGTGGACATCCGGCGCTTGAGGGCGTCCAGCAGCTCGTCCTGGATCGACTCCTGGACCAGCAGGCGCGAGCCCGCGCAGCAGACGTGGCCCTGGTTGAAGAAGATGCCGTTGACGATGCCCTCGACCGCCTGGTCGATCGGCGCGTCGTCGAAGACGATGTTGGCGGCCTTGCCGCCCAGCTCCAGCGAGAGCTTCTTGCGGGTGCCGGCCAGCTGCTTGGCGATCGCACGGCCGACCGGGGTGGAGCCGGTGAAGGCGACCTTGTTGACGTCCGGGTGCGCGGTGAGCGCGGCGCCGGTGCGGCCGTCGCCGGTGACGATGTTGACGACGCCCTTCGGCAGACCGGCCTGGCGGCAGATCTCGGCGAAGCGCAGCGCGGTCAGCGGGGTGGTCTCGGCCGGCTTCAGGACGACCGTGTTGCCGGTCGCCAGCGCGGGCGCGATCTTCCAGGCCAGCATCAGCAGCGGGAAGTTCCACGGGATGACCTGGCCGGCCACGCCGAGCGGCTTCGGGTTCGGGCCGTAGCCGGCGTAGTCGAGCTTGTCGGCCCAGCCCGCGTAGTAGAAGAAGTGCGCGGCGACCAGCGGCAGGTCGACGTCGCGGGTCTCGCGGATCGGCTTGCCGTTGTCGATCGACTCCAGCACGGCCAGCTCGCGGCTGCGCTCCTGGATGATCCGGGCGATCCGGAACAGGTACTTGGCGCGCTCGCTGCCCGGCAGCGCCGACCAGTCGGCGAAGGCCCTGCGGGCGGCGGCGACCGCGCGGTCCACGTCCTCGTCGGTGCCCTGGGCGAACTCGGCGAGCACCTGCTCGGTGGCCGGGTTGACCGTCTTCAGGGACTCGCTGCCGGAGGAGTCGACGAACTCGCCGCCGATGAAGTGGCCGTAGGAGGTGGCGATGTCGCCCGCGGCGGCGGGGGACTCGGGGGCCGGGGCGTAGGCGAAGAGGCCTCCGGCGGGCTTGGCCGCGGGCTCCTCGATGTTCTTCTTCTTGGCCATGGTGATCAGTCCACCGTCACGTAGTCGGGGCCGGAGTAGCGGCCGGTGGCGAGCTTCTGGCGCTGCATCAGCAGGTCGTTGAGCAGGCTGGAGGCGCCGAAGCGGAACCAGTGCGGCGTCAGCCAGTCGTCGCCGAGGGTCTCGTTGACCATCACCAGGTACTTCATGGCGTCCTTGGTGGTCTTGATCCCACCGGCGGGCTTCACGCCGACCTGGACGCCGGTCTGCGCGCGGAAGTCGCGGACCGCCTCCAGCATCAGCAGGGTGACCGGCGGGGTCGCGTTGACGGCGACCTTGCCGGTGGAGGTCTTGATGAAGTCGGCGCCGGCCAGCATCGCCAGCCAGGAGACCCGGCGGACGTTGTCGTAGGTCTGCAGCTCGCCGGTCTCGAAGATCACCTTGAGGTGGGCGGAGCTGCCGTCGGGGCGCTTGCACGCCTCCTTGACGGCGACGATCTCGTTGAAGACGTCGTAGTAGCGGCCGGAGAGGAAGGCGCCGCGGTCGATCACCATGTCGATCTCGTCGGCGCCCGCGGCCACCGCGTCGGCGGTGTCGGCGAGCTTGACCGGGAGGGCGGCGCGGCCGGCCGGGAAGGCGGTGGCCACCGAGGCGACCTGGATGTCGGTGCCCCGCAGGGCGGCCTTCGCGGTGGCGACCATGTCCGGGTAGACACAGATGGCGGCGACGCGGGGGGTGGTCGGGTCGGTCGGGTCGGGGGTCCTGCCCTTGGCGCACAGCGCGCGCACCTTGCCGACCGTGTCCGCGCCCTCCAGCGTGGTCAGGTCGATCATGGAGATCGCCAGGTCGATGGCGTACGCCTTCGCCGTGGTCTTGATCGAGCGGGTACCGAGAGTGGCGGCACGCGCCTCCAGGCCGACCTGGTCGACGCCGGGCAGGCCGTGCAGGAAGCGGCGGAGCGAGGCCTCGGACGCCGCAACGTCCTGAAGGCCGCTGCCCGCAACGCCGGGGGCATTGGCTGCAACAGTGGACATAGTCACCAGACCAGCATATCTACGCGCGTAGCCGTCCGCTAGGGTGGCGGCCTTTCGTGGCCGGACCGAGACCTCCGGGTGAGGGGCATGGGGCAGAATCGACGCCATGACCGATTCCGACGGCAAGCCCCACCGGGGCCCGGCCGCCCCCGCCGGGGAACCCGAGTACGCGGACCGCGTGTACCGCTCCGTCCCCGGCGTGATCTCCGGCGTGTTCCTGCTCGCCGTCGCCGCCTGGCTCATCGGCGACGCGGCCGTGACCGGCACCGGGAAGACCCCGTACGTCGCGCTCGCCGCCGTACCCGTGTTCGCCCTCCCGGTGATCGCCTACACGCTGCGCCCGGTCGTGCGGGCCTCCCGCAGCCGACTGGTGGTGCGCAACCCGTGGCGGACCATCACCGCGCCGTGGGCCTCGGTGGACGCCCTGCGCGCCGGCTACTCGGTCGAGCTGCTCGCGGGCGGCAAGAAGTACCAGGTCTGGGCCGTGCCGGTGTCACTGCGGCAGCGCAAGCGCGCCACCCGCGCCCAGAGCCGCAGCATCGCCGAGCACGCCTCCCGGACCGGACTCGGGATGGGCCTCGCCGCCCGGACCAACCCCGTCGTCCAGGGCTCCCCGGACCCCACCCGCGCCTGGTCCGACCAGGTGACCAACGTGCTGCAGGAGATGGCCGAGCGCAACGCCACCCGCCCCGACGCCGCGGGCCCGGTCGTGGTGCGCTGGTGCTGGTGGCTGATCGCCCCCGCCCTGCTCGGCCTGCTCGCCCTGATCACGGTCATCGCCGTCTGAGGCCGACCCACGGACACGAAGGGCCCGCCGGTCACCGGCGGGCCCTTCCGTATGCGAGATGCGTCAGGCGGTGATGCCCGCGGCGGCGGCGAGGTCCTGCTTGATGGTGGCGAGGAGGGCGGCGGCGCGGTCGCGGGTGCGGGCGAGGTCGGCGGCGGTGGCGACCGGGAGGACGACCTCCAGGTAGCACTTGAGCTTGGGCTCCGTGCCGGAGGGGCGGACCACGATGCGGGCCGAGCGGACCGCCTCGCCGGCCAGGTAGTAGCGCAGGCCGTCGGTGGGCGGCAGGTCGGCGGAGCCGGCCGCGAGGTCGTCGGCGCGGGTGACGGTCAGGCCGGCCAGGACGGTCGGGGGCTGCTCGCGCAGGCGGCGCATGGCGTCGGCGATCAGCGAGAGGTCCTGGACCCGGACCGAGAGCTGGTCGGTGGCGTGCAGGCCGTGTTCCAGGGCCAGGTCGTCCAGCAGGTCGGACAGGGTGCGGCCGGACTTCTTGAGGGTGGCGGCGAGCTCGGCGACCAGCAGGGCGGCGGTGATGCCGTCCTTGTCCCGGACGCCCTGCGGGTCGACGCAGTAGCCGAGCGCCTCCTCGTAGCCGTAGCGCAGGCCCTCGGCGCGGGAGATCCACTTGAAGCCGGTCAGCGTCTCGGCGTAGCCCAGGCCCGCCGCCTCGGCGATCCGGCCGAGCAGGGTGGCGGAGACGATGGTGGTGGCGAAGGTGCCCTCGGCCTTCTTCGCGACCAGGGCCGAGCCGAGCAGTGCGCCGACCTCGTCGCCGCGCAGCATCCGCCAGCCGGAGGTGCCGTTGCCGCTGCCGGCCGCGTTGCCGTTGGTGGGGACGGCCACCGCGCAGCGGTCGGCGTCGGGGTCGTTGGCGATCACGATGTCCGGGCCGACCGAGGCGGCGGTGCGGAAGGCGAGGTCCATCGCCCCCGGCTCCTCCGGGTTGGGGAAGGCCACGGTCGGGAAGTCCGGGTCGGGTTCGGCCTGCTCGGCGACCACGGTGGGCGCGGGGAAGCCGGCCTGGCGGAAGGCGGCGACCAGGGTGTCGCGGCCGACACCGTGCATGGGGGTGTAGACGACGTCGAGTTCGCGCGGGCTGTGCGGGTCCACGATGGACACGGCGCGGGCCAGGTAGGCCTCGACGACGTCCTCGCCGAGCACCTCCCAGCCGTCCTCGGCGCGCGGGACCTCGTCCAGTGAGCCGATCGCGTCGATCTCGACGGCGATCCCGGCGTCGGCCGGCGGGACGATCTGCGAGCCGTCGCCCAGGTAGACCTTGTAGCCGTTGTCCTGAGGCGGGTTGTGGCTGGCGGTGACGGTGACGCCGGCGGCCGCGCCCAGGTGGCGGACGGCGAAGGCGAGCACCGGGGTGGGGAGCGGGCGGGGCAGCAGTGCGGCGCGCAGGCCGGCGCCGACCACCACGGCGGCGGTGTCGCGGGCGAAGTCGTACGACTTGTGGCGGGCGTCGTAGCCGATGACGACCAGGTCGCCCAGGCCCTGCTTCCGGACGTAGGAGACCAGGCCGGCAGCGGCCCGGATCACCACGGCGCGGTTCATCCGCATCGGGCCGGCGCCGAGTTCGCCGCGCAGGCCGGCGGTGCCGAACTGGAGGCGGTCGGCGAAGCGCTCGGCGAGTTCCGCCCAGGCGATCTTGCTGTCCGACTCGGCGTCCGGGCCCTCGGCCCGGGCCAGCAGGGCGCTGAGCTCCTCGCGGGTCTGCGCGTCGGGATCCTCGGACAGCCAGGCCCGGGCCCGGGAGAGGAGGTCGGTGGTGGGTGCCTGCGTCATCGCTGCCTGCTCCATCGGGAAGTTCGTCGGTTGTCGACCGGGGGGTTCCGCAAAGAGGGGGTACGCATGCGGACGGGGCCCGCGGGCGGGTGTGATCAGCGGATCACGGCCGGCCGTGGGCCCCGTCGCTCATGCATTGTGCGCCTGGTGGGCGTCAGATCCGCTCAAGGACCTTCGCCAGCAGCTCGCCCATGCGCTCGGCGGAGGCCTTGCCGGCCTCCAGCACCTCTTCGTGGTTGAGGGGCTCGCCGGTCATGCCGGCCGCCAGGTTGGTGACCAGGGAGATGCCGAGGACCTCGGAGCCGGCCTCGCGGGCGGCGATGGCCTCCAGGGTGGTGGACATGCCGACCAGCTCGCCGCCGATCACCCGGGCCATGTTGACCTCGGCCGGGGTCTCGTAGTGCGGGCCGCGGAACTGCACGTAGACGGCCTCGTCCAGGGACGGGTCGACCTCGTGGCAGAGCGCGCGCAGGCGCTTGGAGTACAGGTCGGTGAGGTCGACGAAGTTGGCGCCGACGATCGGGGAGTCCGCGGTCAGGTTGATGTGGTCGCTGATCAGGACCGGCTGGCCGGGGGTCCAGCCCTGGCGCAGGCCGCCACAGCCGTTGGTCAGCACGATGATGCCGCAGCCGGCCGCGGCGGCGGTGCGCACGCCGTGGACGACGGTGGCCACGCCGTGGCCCTCGTAGTAGTGGTTGCGGCCGAGGAAGATCAGCGCGCGCTTGTCGCCGATCTTCACCGAGCGGATCTTGCCGGCGTGGCCGGCGACGGCGGGGGCGGGGAAACCGGGCAGGTCGGTGACCGGGAACTCGGCCACGGTCTCGCCCAGGGCGTCGGCGGCCGGCACCCAGCCGGAGCCCATCACCAGGGCGACGTCGTGCCGCTCGGCACCGGTCAGCTCGCGCAGGCGCTCGGCGGCGGCCTGGGCGGCGGCGTAGGGGTCGGCGGAGACGACCGACTGAGGAGAAGCGTTCACGGGACCGAGGATAGACGGGAATCGGCTACGCGCGTAGAAAATCCGCTGCGGCATGCCGGATTGTTACCCGGTTGACCCGAAAACACAGCTCGGTGGCGCCATCCGGGTGACAGGTCCGTCGCTTTCCACAGTCGCGTCGGCGGATCTGAGCCGTTTCGCGCCGCGCAGCCCCTTCGTGTACGTGCCGTTGTCGCCGAGCCGCGCCGGGGGCCCGGGCGGACACCGGCGACGGCCGGTCAGCAGGGACGGCGGCGCAGGTCCATGACGTAGTCGTGCGGGGCACCGGCGCTCTCGGCGGCGTCGGCGACCAGGCCGAGGTAGCGGGCCGCGGGCAGACCGCCCTCGTAGTCGTTGAGCACGTACGTCCAGACCGGGATGGAGCCGTCCAGGGTCTGCGCGCGGAGCTTGATCTTGCGGTAGATGCCGAGCTGGACGCCCTCCCAGCGGTCCAGGCCGTCCTCGTCCACCGGCGAGACGTCGTACAGCGAGACGAAGACCTGGTCCTTCTCGTCCTCGACGACGGTGGCCAGCGAGCCCTCCCAGCCGAGCTGCTCGCCGCCGAAGGTGAGCCGCCAGCCGTCCAGCCACCCCGTGCCGCGCAGGGGGGAGTGCGGGGCTCGGCGGGTCATCTGCCGGGCATCGAGGTTGGTGGCATACGCGGCGTAAAGGGGCATGGGGGGAAGCGTAGCCCGGGCGGCGCGCGGACCGGGCTACCGGACGGAGGTACGGAGGCCGGACCCCGGCGTGGCGGCGCTCTCGGCGTGCGGGACAATGGGGAGCGTGACTCGGATCGTGATCATCGGTGGCGGACCCGGCGGCTACGAGGCGGCCCTGGTCGCCGCACAGCTCGGCGCGGAGGTGACCGTCGTCGACCGCGACGGTCTGGGCGGATCGGCGGTGCTCACGGACTGCGTTCCGTCGAAGACGCTGATCGCGACTGCGGAGGTGATGACCACCTTCGACAGCTCGTACGAGGAACTCGGCATCATCGTCGCGGACGACACGCCTCCCAACGAGCAGGCCGCCAGGGTCGTCGGCGTGGACCTGGGCAAGGTCAACCGCCGTGTGAAGCGCCTGGCGATCGCTCAGTCCCACGACATCACCCAGTCCGTCACCCGGGCCGGCGTCACCGTGCTGCGCGGCCGCGGCCGGCTCGGCACCGGCGGGCAGGCCGCCGACGGCTCCCGCGAGGTGCTGGTGGACGCGCCGGACGGGGCCGTGCACTCGCTGCGCGCCGACGCGGTGCTGATCGCCACCGGCGCCCACCCGCGCGAGCTGCCGGACGCCCAGCCGGACGGCGAGCGGATCCTGACCTGGACCCAGGTGTACGACCTGGAGGAGCTGCCCCGCGAGCTGATCGTGGTCGGCTCCGGTGTGACCGGTGCGGAGTTCGCCGGCGCGTACCAGGCGCTCGGCTCCAAGGTCACCCTGGTCTCCAGTCGCGACCGCGTGCTGCCGGGCGAGGACCCGGACGCCGCCGAGGTGCTGGAGGACGTCTTCCGTCGCCGCGGCATGAACGTGATGGGCCGTTCGCGGGCCGAGAGCGTCAAGCGGATCGGCGACCGGGTCGAGGTGACCCTGGCCGACGGCAAGGTGATCGAGGGCTCGCACTGCCTGATGGCGGTCGGCTCGATCCCCAACACCTCCGAGATGGGCCTGGAGGAGGCCGGGGTCAAGCTCAACGACTGGGGCCAGATCCAGGTCGACCGGGTCTCCCGCACCACCGCCCCCGGCGTGTACGCGGCCGGCGACTGCACCGGCGTCTTCATGCTCGCCTCGGTGGCGGCCATGCAGGGTCGGATCGCGATGTACCACGCGCTCGGTGACGCGGTGCAGCCGCTGAACCTCAAGACCGTGGCCTCCAACGTCTTCACCGACCCGGAGATCGCCACCGTCGGCTACACCGCGGCCGACGTGGAGTGCGGCAAGATGGACGCCGTCGTGGTCAAGCTCCCGCTGCGCGGCAACCCGCGGGCGAAGATGCAGGGCATCCGGGACGGCTTCGTGAAGCTGTTCTGCCGTCCGGGCACCGGCATCGTGGTCGGCGGCGTGGTCGTCGCCCCGCGCGCCAGCGAACTGATCCACCCGATCTCGCTCGCGGTGGACGCCAATCTGACGGTCGAACAGGTGGCCAGCGCCTTCACCGTCTACCCGTCCGTCTCCGGTTCGACTGCCGAGGCCGCCCGGCAGCTGCACATCCGCAAGCGGGCCGACGGCGAATCCTGAGCGTCCGGCGCACAGTTGAGGGGCGGCTGCCGATCGGCGGCCGCCCCTCGCGCATGAGTGATCGTCACCCGGACGGCGGGCGCAGTCCCGGGCTGTTGACGGCGCGTATTGTACGGTCACGCGCCGCTCGTGCGTGAGCAATTCCCGCTACTAGCAGCAAACGCCTGAAAGCAGACGGTCACGCAGGTTACCGTCGGTTCTGTGTTTGCTGCAGAACGTCGCCAGTTGATCCTCGAAATGGTGCGCGCCAACGGAGCGGTCTCGCTCCGGGAGTTGGCCCGCGTCGTCCAGACCTCCGAAGTGACCGTGCGCCGTGACGTGCGGGCCCTGGAGGCAGAAGGGCTCCTCGACCGCCGGCACGGCGGCGCGGTGCTCCCCGGCGGCTTCAGCCGCGAACCCGGTTACCCGCAGAAGACCCACCTGTCCGCGGCGGAGAAGAGCGCCATCGCGGACCTCGCCGCCGGCCTGGTGGAGGAGGGCGACGCGGTGGTGGTCGGTGCCGGCACCACCACCCAGGAGCTGGCCCGCCGGCTGGCACGGGTGCCGGGTCTGACGGTGGTCACCAACTCGCTGCTGGTCGCCCAGGCACTGGCACACGCCAACCGGGTCGAGGTGGTGATGACCGGCGGCACCCTGCGCGGCTCCAACTACGCGCTGGTGGGCAGCGGTGCGGAGCAGTCGCTGCAGGGGCTGAGGGTCACCAAGGCCTTCATCTCCGGCAGCGGGCTGACCGCCGAGCGCGGGCTGTCGACCGCGAACATGCTGTCCGCGAGCGTGGACCGGGCCATGGTGCTGGCGGCCGCCGAGGTCATCGTCCTCGCCGACCACACCAAGCTCGGCGCGGCCGGCATGTTCCAGACCGTCGCCACCGAGACCATCACCCGGCTGGTCACCGACGAGCAGGCCGCCGCGGACGACGCCACCGCCCGCGAACTGGACGCGCTCGCCGACTGCGGGGTGCAGATCGACCTGGCGCCGATCGGGGCGGCCCCGAGCGGCGACGCCCCGGTGCACGGCACCGGCAGCGGGCCGGTCCACCAGACCCAGCCCGGCCCGATGGCCCGCCGCCCGGGCCCGCCCCCCGGCGGCGCCCCGCTGCCCGGCCAGCGCCGCCCCGGCGCCCACGGCGGCCCGGGCGGGATGCCGGTCCGGCTGGCCGAGATGGGCCTGCCGCGCGGGCGCTGAGCAGCCCGGCCGCAGCGGCGCGGAGAGCCGCAACCGGCGCACAAAGCGACCGGTCCGCACACCCCGAAGGGCGTACGGACCGGTCGGTGCCCGACGGGGCGGGTCAGTCCTTGATCTCGCAGAGCGCGGCGCCGCTGCTGACGCTCGCGCCGACCTCGGCCTTGAGGCCGACGATGGTGCCCGCCCGGTGGGCGTTCAGCGGCTGCTCCATCTTCATCGCCTCCAGGACCACGATCAGCTCGCCCTCGGCGACGACCTGGCCCTCCTCCACGGCGACCTTGACGATGGTGCCCTGCATCGGCGAGGCCAGGGTGTCACCGCTGACGGCCGAACCGGCCTTCTTGGCGCCCGCCCGGCGCTTGGCCTTGGCGGCGCCCGTCGCACCGGCCGCCGGGGCCGTCGAGACGCCCAGCGAGGACGGCAGCGAGACCTCGATCCGCTTGCCGCCGACCTCGACCACGACGGTCTCCCGGCCCTCGGCCTCCTCGCCGTCGCCGGCCGCACCGGCGAACGGCGGGATGGTGTTGTCGAAGTCGGTCTCGATCCACCGGGTGTAGACCGTGAACGGCTCGTCGCTGCCGTGCACCTCGGGCGCGAACGCCGGGTCGGTGACGACCGCCTGGTGGAACGGGATGGCGGTGGCCATGCCCTCCACCTTGAACTCGGTCAGCGCGCGGCGGGCCCGCTCCAGGGCCTGCTTGCGGTCGCGGCCGGTGACGACCAGCTTGGCCAGCAGCGAGTCCCAGGCCGGGCCGATGACCGAGCCGGTCTCCACGCCGGAGTCCAGGCGCACGCCCGGGCCGGACGGCGGGGCGAACAGCGTCACGGTGCCGGGCGCGGGCAGGAAGCCGCGGCCCGGGTCCTCGCCGTTGATGCGGAACTCGAAGGAGTGGCCGCGCACCTCCGGGTCGTCGTAGCCGAGCTCCTCGCCGTCGGCGATCCGGAACATCTCGCGGACCAGGTCGAGGCCGGTGACCTCCTCGGTGACCGGGTGCTCCACCTGCAGACGGGTGTTGACCTCCAGGAAGGAGATCGTGCCGTCCATCGCCACCAGGAACTCGCAGGTCCCGGCGCCCTCGTAGCCGGCCTCCTTCAGGATGGCCTTGGACGCCCGGTACAGCTCGGCGTTCTGCTCGGGCGTCAGGAACGGCGCGGGCGCCTCCTCGACCAGCTTCTGGTGGCGCCGCTGCAGCGAGCAGTCACGGGTGGAGACGACCACCACGTTGCCATGCTTGTCGGCGAGGCACTGGGTCTCGACGTGCCGCGGGTTGTCCAGGTAACGCTCGACGAAGCACTCGCCGCGACCGAAGGCGGCGACCGCCTCGCGCACCGCGGAGTCGTACAGCTCCGGGATCTCCTCCAGGTTGCGGGCGACCTTGAGGCCGCGACCGCCGCCGCCGAAGGCCGCCTTGATGGCGACCGGCAGGCCGTTCTCCCGGGCGAAGGCGACGACCTCGTCGGCGCCCGAGACCGGGTCCGGCGTACCGGCGACCAGCGGGGCACCGGCGCGCTGCGCCACGTGCCGGGCGGTCACCTTGTCGCCGAGGTCGCGGATGGCCTGCGGCGGCGGGCCGATCCAGATCAGACCCGCGTCGAGGACGGCCTGGGCGAAGTCGGCGTTCTCCGACAAGAAGCCGTAGCCGGGGTGGACGGCGTCCGCGCCGGAGTCGGCGGCCGCCTTGAGGACCTTGGCGATGTCCAGGTAGCTGGTGGCGGGGCTGTCACCACCCAGCGCGTAAGCCTCGTCGGCCGCGCGGACGTGCAGCGCATCCCGGTCCGGCTCGGCGTAGACGGCGACGCTGGCGATACCGGCGTCCGAGCAGGCACGGGCGACGCGGACGGCGATTTCCCCGCGGTTGGCGATGAGCACCTTGCGCACTGTGGCTCCCTTCTTGAACCTCGTTGAGTTTATGGATTCCTGGGCAGTACCGGCGAGTAGCCCCCGGTTGTGAACTATCCCACACGCTCGGTGATGGGATCCGGCGCCCCGATACCGGCCGGTACGAAGACTCCGCAGGTCGCGACCGGTGGAGCCGGAGCGGTAGGGGCCACGGGGGGTGACGCAGCGGCGGCGTGGCGGGACGGTGGCGTCGGCCACAGTCTCGCGGGGCCGTGGGCCACGGTCTCACACCGCCCGCTCAGGCGGCGCCGGAGCGGGCGGCGGGCCGCTGCAGCGCCTCGGCCGTCACATCGGCCACCAGCTCCACCATGTCCGGCCCGTACGCCTTCGGATTGACCACCCGCAGGACCAGCGCGAAGGTGCCGTTGCGGCCGTGCTTGCGGGCGAGTTCGCGGTGGTGCGCGACCAGGTAGCGCACGCCGGCCTGGTTGGCGGTGCCGGTCTGGCCGGAGACCAGGAACACCGGGCGCCCGCCGTCCGGGGTGGCGATCCGGGCCAGCAGGGTGTGCGCCTGGTCCTGGTCGGCGGTGAAGTCCCGGTCGCCCACCACGAGCACGTTGCTGCCCGGGTCGGGGCCGGAGGTGAGCATCGCGCCCGGCAGACCCCAGGCCAGGTGGGCGGCCATCCGATCGTTGCTGACCGGGCCGCCGAGGCAGAGCTCGGTCTTGGCGCCCAGACCCCGGTGCGCGGAGTCGTGCGCGACCAGCTCGGGCCGCGCCCCGCACTCCTCGACCAGCCCGGCCAACCACATCAGGGCGTAGGCGTCCCGGCGGGTCACGGTGGTCGCGTGCGAGCCCGCGCCGATGCTGCGCGGCACCACGATCAGGCACTCGCTGTCGGCGGGCAGCCCCAGGAACTCCCGCACCCGCTCGACCCGGCGGCGCCGCCGCAGGGCCTGGGCCAGCCAGCTGAGGCCGGCGCTGATGGCACTGGCCACCAGGCCCAGCACCACGTTGAGCACGCTGTCGGTCATCGCCGCGTTCCCTCCCCGTTCGAAACGCCCGTCAGCTTAGAGGGCCAACGGGAGGAAGCGGCAGGTCACTTGGTCCACAGATCGGTGATGCGCACGTCCAGGTCGGCGAGCAGGCGGCGCAGCAGCGGCAGGGAGAGGCCGATGACGTTGCCCGGGTCGCCGTCGATGCCGTCGACGAACGGGGCCGAGCGGCCGTCCAGGGTGAACGCCCCGGCCACGTACAGCGGTTCGCCGGAGGCCACGTACGCGGCGATCTCGTCGTCGTCCGGGGTGCCGAAGCGGACGGTGGTGGAGGCGGTGGCCGAGGACTGCCGACCGGTCACCGTGTCGATCACGCAGTGGCCGGTGCGCAGCACCCCGGCGCGGCCGCGCATCGACTGCCAGCGGGCCAGCGCCTCGGTGGCGTCGGCGGGCTTGCCGAGCGCCTGCCCGTCCAGCTCCAGGACGGAGTCGCAGCCGATCACCAGCTCGCTGCCGGTGAGTTCGGCGGCGACGGTCTTCGCCTTGGCCTCGGCCAGGACGAGCGCGAGCTCGGCGGGGGAGGCGGCGCTGATCGCGTCCTCGTCGACGCCGCTGACCACCACGCGCGGGTCGAGACCCGCCTGGCGCAGCAGCCCGAGGCGGGCGGGGGAGGCGGAGGCGAGGACGAGGGCGCGCTGGTCGGTCATGCCCACCAGCGTAGGGGGTGCCGGTGTCCGCCGTTCAGGTGAACGACCGGGCGATCATGATCAGGACGGCGCCGACCAGCACCAGGGCGGCGAGCACCCGTCCGGCCCGCTGCATCCGCTCCTGCATCCGACGGGCCTCGGGCGAGGGCTCGTCGCGGGGGTCTGACCAGAGCACCCGTCCAGAGTGCGCCGCGGCCGGGCCCGGGCGCCTGAGTATCCGTACTCAGGTTTCGGGCAATCCGGGCGGGCAACGGCGCACGACCGCCCCGAGCCGAAGGGGCGCCCCGAGCAGCGTCACGGGCGAGCGGGCGAATAGCAGCGCAGGAAGTCGGACGGGCCGACTTCCTGCGCCGCGTACGGTCGGTTCAGCGTGCCCAGCCCGACGTCCGCCAGGCGTGGACGCCCGGGTGGACGGCGGGGCGGAGCAGGCGGGAGCGGTCGTTCCAGGGGGAGGCCGGGCCGACGCCGGCCTGACGCGCCGCCTCGGCGGCGGCCTGCGCGGCGGCGGCCCGGGCCTGGACCACCGCCAGAACGGTGGCCAGCTCCTCGGGGGTCGGCTGCCCGTGCAGCACGTGGATCGGGGACATGGCTGGTTCTCTCCCGACAGGGATGGGGCCTACAGGGGGATGTTGCCGTGCTTCTTCGGCGGCAGCACCTCGCGCTTGCCGCGCAGCGCCCGCAGGCCCCGGACGATGTGCCGGCGGGTCTCGCTCGGCGCGATGACCGCGTCCACGTAGCCGCGCTCGGCCGCCAGGTACGGGTTCAGCAGGGTGTCCTCGTACGAGGCGATCAGCTCGGCCCGCTTCTCCCCGGCGGTGCCGGACGCCTCGGCCTCGGCGATCTCCCGGCGGTGCAGGATGTTGACCGCGCCCTGCGCGCCCATCACGGCGATCTGGGCGGTCGGCCAGGCCAGGTTGAGGTCGGCGCCGAGGTGCTTGGAGCCCATGACGTCGTACGCGCCGCCGAAGGCCTTGCGGGTGATCACGGTGATCAGCGGGACGGTGGCCTCGGCGTAGGCGTAGATCAGCTTGGCGCCGCGGCGGATGATGCCGTCCCACTCCTGCTCGGTGCCGGGCAGGAAGCCGGGCACGTCCACGAAGGTCAGCACCGGGATGTTGAACGAGTCGCAGGTGCGGATGAAGCGGGCGGCCTTCTCGCTGGCGTTGATGTCCAGGCAGCCGGCCAGGTCCATCGGCTGGTTGCCGACGATGCCGACCGACTGGCCCTCGACCCGGCCGAAGCCGGTGATGATGTTGCCCGCGAACAGCGGCTGGGTCTCCAGGAACTCGCCGTCGTCGACGATGTGCTCGATCACCTTGTGCATGTCGTACGGCTGGTTCGCCGAGTCCGGCACGATCGTGTCGAGTTCGAGGTCGTCCTCGGTGACCGTGAGGTCGGCCTGCTCGGGGTAGGACGGCGGGTCGCTCAGGTTGTTGGAGGGCAGGTACGAGAGCAGGCTCTTGACGTACTCGACCGCCTCCTTCTCGTCCGAGGCCAGGTAGTGCGCGTTGCCGGACTTGGTGTTGTGGGTGCGTGCGCCGCCCAGTTCCTCCATGCCGACGTCCTCGCCGGTGACGGTCTTGATCACGTCCGGGCCGGTGATGAACATGTGCGAGGTCTGGTCGGCCATCACCACGAAGTCGGTGATCGCGGGGGAGTACACCGCGCCGCCCGCGCACGGACCCATGATCAGCGAGATCTGCGGGATGACGCCCGAGGCGTGCACGTTGCGGCGGAAGATCTCGCCGTACAGGCCGAGCGAGACCACGCCCTCCTGGATCCGGGCGCCGCCCGAGTCGTTGATGCCGATGACCGGGCAGCCGGTCTTCAGCGCGAAGTCCATCACCTTGACGATCTTCTCGCCGAAGACCTCGCCGAGGGACCCGCCGAAGACGGTGAAGTCCTGGGCGAAGACCGCGACCTGGCGGCCGTCGACGGTGCCGTAGCCGGTCACCACGCCGTCACCGTACGGGCGGTTCTTCTCCTGGCCGAAGTTGGTCGAGCGGTGCCGGGCGAACTCGTCGAACTCCACGAAGGAGTCCTCGTCGAGCAGCTCCACGACCCGCTCGCGGGCGGTCAGCTTGCCCTTGGCGTGCTGCTTCTCCACGGCCTTGGACGAGCCGGAGTGCACCGCCTCGTCCAGCCTGCGCCGCAGGTCGGCGAGCTTGCCCGCGGTGGTGTGGGGGTCGTACGACGCCTCGGTCATCCGGTGGCTCTCCCTGATCCATGGCCGCGACCTGTTCGATTGCGCGCGGACCGGGTGGTGGGGGCCCGCGCATGAGGGCAGGGCGGCGCTACGAACTACCGCTGGGTAGCGTAGCGAGCGCGGAGGGCCATCCGTCATGTCCTGGCGTTATGGCCATCGACACAGTTTGGTTGACGGCCGTTCTGCGGGACGATGGGGCGGCCTACGTCCCATGCCGGCACCCACCACCTAGGGTTTCCCCCATGGACGCCCCCGACACCCCCCGCCGCAGCGGACTGCGCGGCTTCGGCCACACCGGACCGTCGCCCTGGACCGACCTGGACCGTCCGCCGCTCGACGAGAAGGCGCTGCGCCACGACCTGCTCGTCCCGGGCGGCCTCTGGACCTCCCTGGACGTCGTCACCGAGACCGGCTCCACCAACAGCGACCTCGCCGCCCGGGCCAAGGCCGGCGCCGCCCAGGGCGCGGTGCTGGTGGCCGAGGCGCAGAGCGCCGCGCGCGGCCGGCTGGACCGGCAGTGGACCGCCCCGGCCCGCTCCGGGCTGTTCCTGTCGCTCCTGCTGCGTCCCGAGGAGGTGCCGGTCGAGCGTTACGGCTGGCTGCCGATCCTGGTCGGGGTGGCCGCGGCCGCCACGCTCGGCCGGGTCGCCGAGGTCGAGGTCGGGCTGAAGTGGCCCAACGACCTGCAGGTGGAGATCGACGGCGCGGAGCGCAAGGTCGGCGGCATCCTCACCGAGCTGGCGGGCGGCGCGGTCGTCGTCGGCCTCGGCCTGAACGTCTCGCTGCGGGCCGACGAGCTGCCCGTGCCCACCGCCGCCTCGCTCGCGCTGGCCGGCGCCGCCACCACGGACCGGAGCACCCTGCTGCGGGCCCTGCTGCGCGAACTCGCCGGGCTGTACCGCGAGTGGACGGCCGCCGCCGGCGACCCGCACACCAGCGACCTGCTGCGCGCCTACGTGGACCGCTGCAGCACGCTCGGCCGCCAGGTGAAGGTCCACCTGCCCGGCGACACCGAGCTGACCGGCGAGGCGGTGGCGATCGACGGCGACGGGCGGCTGGTGGTTCGTACGCCCGACGGAGCACGCCGGGCGGTCGGCGCGGGCGACGTCGTCCACGTGCGCCCCGAACCCCGCTGAACGGCAGTCTTCACTTCTCCTTGACTCGGGCGGATGCCCCGGATCCGGTGATTCCGTGCGAACATTCCACCTGGCAACGGTGTGAGGCGCGCCACTGCCCGCCCGGGTGGCGGGCGGCGGGCCCGGACAGGTAGGACACGAGGCGAGTGCGGCGACCGCACGGGGACGGACCGGTGGCAGAGGACGGCAGCAGCGGCGCGACGGCGGGCAGCCACGACCCCACGGTCGCGCTCGAACTGGAACGCCTGATCCTGGACGCGCCACGCCGTTACACGCCGTACCAGGCCGCGCGCGCCGCCGACGTCCCGATGGAGCTGGCCACCCGGTTCTGGCGTGCCATGGGCTTCCCCGACATCGGCCAGTCCCGGGCACTCACCGACGGCGATGTGATCGCCCTGCGGCGGCTGGCCGGGCTGGTCGAGTCCGGGCTGCTGAGCGAGTCGATGGCGATCCAGGTCGCCCGCTCCACCGGCCAGACCACGGCCCGGCTGGCCGGCTGGCAGATGGACACCTTCCTGGAGAACCTCACCCAGTCCGTCGAGCCCGGGCTGACCCGGGCCGACGTCGCCTACCCGCTGGTCGAGCTGCTGCTGCCGGAACTGGAGCAGTTCCTGGTGTACGTCTGGCGGCGCCAGCTGGCCGCCGTCACCGGCCGGGTGGTGCAGGCCGCCGAGGACAACGAGATCACCAGCGGGCGGCTCGCCGTCGGCTTCGCCGACCTGGTCGGCTTCACCCGGCTGTCCCGGCGGCTGGAGGAGGAGGAGCTCGGCGAACTCGTCGAGACCTTCGAGAACACCTGCTCCGACCTGATCGTCGGCCAGGGCGGCCGGGTGATCAAGACCCTCGGCGACGAGATCCTCTACGTCTCCGAGGACCCGGCGACCGCCGCCGAGATCGCGCTCGGCCTGGTCGAGGCACTCGCCGGGGACGAGGCCATCCCGCCGCTGCGGGTCGGCATGGCCTTCGGCACGGTCACCTCGCGGATGGGCGACGTCTTCGGCACCACCGTCAACCTGGCCAGCCGGCTCACCTCGATCGCGCCCAAGGACGCGGTGCTGATCGACGGCGAGTTCGCCGCCGCGCTGGAGCAGAACGGCAGCGTCGCCCCGGCCGACTCGGAAGGGCCAGGCCTGGCCGAGGCACTGTCGGCCGCCGCCGGGATGCCCGCCTCCGGGCTGCCGATGCCCGCGCCGGACACCGGCGCCCGCTTCCACCTGCAGCCGATGTGGCGGCGGCCGGTGCGGGGGCTCGGGCTCGTCGAACCGTGGCTGCTCACCCGGCGGCTGTAGGCGGAGTAGCGGCGTAGCCGGCCGTGTGCGGGGGTAGCCGAGCCGGCCGTGGGCGGGGTGGCGGAATAGCCGGCCGTAGGCGGGGTAGCCGGGGGCACGGGAAGGGCTCCGTCGGCCGTCTCCGGGTGCCGAACGGTTGAAACCCGTACGGTCTGGCGTGGGTCCATCCGGGCAAACGGGGCATAACCGAGCGAAACCGCCATAGTCTTGGTGCAAGCGGCCGGTCGGGTGCGCCCGGCCGACGGGGGTCCGGCAGGACCGAGCACAGGGAGCGAGGCGAGCCGGTGAGCAGTGAGGCGATCATGACGGACCGCGGCTGCGACTGCGGTGGCTCGCGGCACCGCGACCCGCTGCCCGACCTGAGACTGCAGTCCGTGGTCGAGCTGGCCCAGGACATGGCCGGCGCGCTCACCCCGCTGGAAGCCGTCCGGGCCGCCGCCACCCGCGCCACCGAGGCGCTCGGCGCCACCATGGCCGCCGTCTCGGTCTGGGACCGCGAATCCGGTCGGCTGCGGGTCCTGGTCAACCACGGCGACCTCGCCCCCGGCGAGGAGGAACTGCCCGAGGACGAGTCCTACCCCGTCGCCGACTTCCCCGAGATCGTCACGTACCTGGAGGAACGCTGGACCACCGGGCGCCTGCCGCGCGCCTGGCTGCAGAGCGCCGAAAGCAGCGAACCGCACACCGGCCACGCGCACCCGACCGCCGGTGCGTACTGCCAGGAACGCGCCGCGGCGCTGCGCCGGCGCGGGCGGGCCTGCTGCGTGGTAGCGCCGATCGTGCTGCACGGGCAGGCCTGGGGCGAGCTGTACCTCGCCCGGTCGATCGGCATGCCCGAGTTCACCGACGCCGACGCCGACCACGCGACCCTGCTCGCCGCCCAGGTCTCGGCCGGACTCGCCCAGACCGAGCGCCTCGCCGACCTGCGCAAGCTCGCCTTCTCCGACCCGCTCACCGGCCTCGCCAACCGGCGCGCCGTCGACGCCCGGCTGGAGAGCGCGCTGGAAGCGCACAACCGGGACAACACCGTGGTCTCGCTGGTCGTCTGCGACGTCAACGGGCTGAAGCGGGTCAACGACCAGCTCGGCCACGAGATGGGCGACCGGCTGCTGGAACGGTTCGCCCACCAGCTCTCGCTGGCCGCCGCCAAACTCCCCGGCAGCCTCGCCGCCCGGCTCGGCGGGGACGAGTTCTGCCTGCTCGTGGAAGGGCAGAAGGCCGACGAAGTGGTCGCCGTCGCCGAGGAGCTGTGCGCCCGCGCGCTCGCCCTGTCCGAGGGCGAGGGCGTGGCCTGCGGCGTCGCCTCCACCGGAGACTCGATCGGGCCCGTCACCACCCCCGACCGGCTCTTCCGGCTCGCCGACGCCGCCCAGTACCGGGCCAAGGCCGCCCGCGCCGCCCACCCCGTGGTCGCCGGACGCAGCCACGGCCCCGGCTTCTCGCCCGACCCCACCGTGCTGCTCGCCGACGCCGCCGACCCCCACCACCGGGCCGACGGGCGGCGCGGCGCGAACGGACGGGCCGGCGCCGGCGACCGGCGGCGGTTCCGCGGCGCCGCCCACAGCGCCGACCCCGGCCAGCTGCTCACCGCCGTCCTCACCGCCCTCGACCAGGCCGCCGCCGCCCGCGCCGTCCACCCGGCCGACACCCTCGGCAAACTCGCCGTCGTCGCCGAGACCTCCGCCCGGCTGCTCGACGCCGTCGGCTGGTGGATCTCGTACGTCCCGCCCGGCTCCCACCTCATGCGCACCGCCCAGCACGCCGTCTACCGGATGACCAGCGGCCCCAGCAGCACCCGCGCCGAGACCCAGCGCGCCCAGATCGAGGCCCCCGACGCCGTCTTCGACCTGCGCCACTACCCGATGACCCGCCGCGCCGTCCGCGGCGGCGCCTTCGCCCTCCGGGCCGGTGCCGTGGGCAACGACCCGGCCGAGGAAGCCATGCTCGTCGTCTCCGGCTACCGCGGCATGGTCGCCGCCGGCGGCCAGAACCCGGCCGGCGGCTGGCTCGTCGAACTCTTCGCCGACGACGCCACCCTCCCCCTCGGCCAGGCCGCCTGCGCCATGCGAGCCCTGGTCGCCGTCTCCCTGGCCGGCGCGGCCTCACCGCCGGTGGTCTGAGCGGGGAAGCGGTTTCGGCGGGAGCGGCTTCGGTCGCCACTGATGACGTGGCTGCCCGTTGACGGCGCGTACGGCGGCCCCGGGCGGGGGTGCCGAGGCCGTCTTCGGTGGTCCGCCGCTGTCGTGTGCCGGTTTGGTGACCGGCGGGTCGCGGGTGCGTCGCGGTTGGGGGCCGGGGGTGCCGTGGCCGGGTGGGGCGGTGGGAGGGTGGGTGGCCGGTCGAGCGGGAGCGGGAGCGGGGGCGGTCGTGGGCAGACGGTTGGTGGGTGCGGCGGTGGCCGGGATGCTGGTGCTCGGGGGCGGGGTGGTGGTGGCCGCTCCGGCGTCGGCGGTGCCGGTGGTGGGGACGGCGGGGGCGGTGCGGACGGCGCCGGCGGTGCCGCGGGTGCGCGACGGGGCTCGGGTGCACCGGATCACCCAGGTCTCCGGGTCGAAGTCGAAATCGAAGTCGAAGACGAAGACGAAGGTGAAGCGCGGCTTCCTCCACGGCTTCTTCCACGGCTTTCTCGGGTGGTTCACCACGGTCCTGCTGGCCGTCCTGCTGATGACCCTCCTGGTCGTCCTGTGGGTCAGGCGTTCGAACCGCCCGCAGTCGTAGGCGGGTTGAGGGCCCGCAGGACGGCGTCGACCAGGCGGTCGGCGTGCTCGTGGGTGAGCGGGCCGAGCCGGTACTGCCAGCGGTAGTAGAGCGGGCCGTAGACGAGTTCGACGGCCAGGTCGAGATCGGTGTCGGGGGCGATCTGGCCGGCCTCGCGGGCGCTGCGCAGCCGGTCGCGGGTGACCTCCAGCAGCGGGTCCAGGAGGCGGGTGCGGTAGTCGGCGTGCAGCGCGGGGTCGGTGATGATCTCGGCGATCATCGTGCGGTAGGTGCGGTCGGTGGCCGGGTCGGCGAGTTCGTCGGTGGTGGGGCGCAGGACGGTCCGCAGGTCGGCGGCGAGGTCACCGGTGTCGGGGAGCGCGAGGCTGCCCTCGTACTCGCTGCCGGCGAGGAAGGCGTCGAAGACGACGGCGCCCTTCGAGGGCCACCATCGGTAGATGGTCTGCTTGCCGACGCCGGCCCGGGCGGCGATGGCCTCGATGGTCAGCTTGCGGTAGCCGACGTCGGCGACGAGTTCGGCGGCGGCGGCGAGGACGGCGGTGCGGGCGCGCTCGCTGCGGCGGGCCGGATCGGGGGCGGTTCCGGATGTCATGGGAAAAAGTCTATGCGCAATGACGAGACGAGACGTATTGTCTTCTCAAGCCCTTGCGAGACGGTCCGTCTCGTCTCATTCGCTGTTCCGGAGGTGCCCATGACCCGCCCCGCACGCCCCGCACACATCCTGATGGTCTCCGTCCCGGCCCACGGGCACGTCAACCCCAGCCTCGCCGTGATCACCGAGCTGGTCGCCCGGGGCCACCGGGTCAGCTACGTCAACGACCCCTCCTTCCGGGAGATCGTCGAGTCCACCGGCGCGGCCTTCGTCCCCTACCCGACCAAGCTGCCGCTCGCGGACGACCCGGACGGCTGGCCGGAGGACCCGGTGGCGATCCAGGACGTGTTCCTGGACGACACGCTGTCGATGTGGTCCGCGATGCTGGAGGCCTTCGAGGGCGACCGCCCCGACCTGGTGCTCTACGACATCGCGGGCTTCGCCGGGCGGGCGCTCGGCGAGCGGCTGGGTGTGCCGGTGGTGCAGCTGTCGTCCACCTTCGTCGGCTGGGACGGCATCGAGGAGGACCTGGCCGAGGTCTTCGAGGCGACCCGCAACGGCCCGGGCGGCCCCGAGCACTACCGGCGGTTCGCCGAGTGGCTGGCCGAAGCCGGCACGGTGGAGCGCGACGTCGAGGCCTTCAAGGGCCGCCCGGAGCGGTGCGTCGCGCTCGTCCCGCGCGCGCTCCAGCCCAACGCCGACCGGGTCGACGACCGGCGCTTCAGCTTCGTCGGGCCCTGCTTCGGCGACCGGGCCCACCAGGGGGAGTGGCGGCGGCCGGCCGGTGCCGAGAAGGTGCTGCTGGTCTCGCTGGGCTCGGCGTTCACCCACCATCCGGCGTTCTACCGGGCCTGCGTCCAGGCCTTCGGCGACCTGCCGGGCTGGCACACGGTGCTGCAGGTCGGCGAGCACACCGACCTGGCCGAGCTCGGCGAGGTGCCGGACACCGTCGAGGTGCACCGGTGGGTGCCGCAGCTGTCGGTGCTCGCCCAGGCGGACGCCTTCGTCACCCACGCGGGTATGGGCGGCTCCAGTGAGGGGCTGTTCCACGCGGTGCCCATGATCGCGGTGCCGCAGGCCGTCGACCAGTTCGCCAACGCGGACGCGCTGGTGGGACTCGGCGTCGCCCGTCGGCTGGACACCGACCGGGCCACCCCGGAGGCGCTGCGCGCGGCGCTGCTGGAGCTGGTCGGCGACCCGGCGGTGGCCGAGCGGCTGCGGGAGCTGTCCGCCGCCGGGCGGGCCGAGGGCGGCACCGCCCGGGCGGTCGACCTGATCGAGGCGGAGCTGAGGTGAGCCGGGACGGGGGCCGCCGCGTGCGGCGCGGATCCGGGCGAAGGAGAATCCGGATGACGAACACCTGTTGTCATATTCTCATTCACCTGATGTGATGGTGTATATGGATATGCACAGTGCTGTGGCCCCCGACGCTCCGCTGGTCCTGGTCGGCAAGGCCGACGTCAGCGCCGAGGACGTTCTGGCCGTCGCCCGGGGCAACGCCCGGGTCGAGATCGGTCCCGACGCGCAGGCCGAGATGGCGGCCGCCCGCGCCCGGATCGACGCCCTCGCGGCCGAGCCGCGCCCCGTCTACGGCGTGTCGACCGGCTTCGGCGCGCTCGCCGTGCGGCACATCAGCCCCGAGCTGCGCGCGCAGCTGCAGCGGTCGCTGGTGCGCTCGCACGCCGCCGGCATGGGCCCGGTGGTCGAGCGCGAAGTGGTTCGCGCGCTGGTGTTCCTGCGGATGAAGACGCTGGCCTCCGGCCGTACCGGTGTGCGCCCGCTGGTCGCCCAGACCATGGCCGCCCTGCTCAACGCGGGCATCACCCCGGTGGTCCGGGAGTTCGGCTCGCTCGGCTGCTCCGGCGACCTCGCGCCGCTGTCGCACTGCGCGCTGGTCCTGATGGGCGAGGGCACCGCCACCGGCCCGGACGGCGTGGAGAAGCCCGCCGCCGAGCTGCTCGCCGCCGCCGGCATCGAGCCGGTCGAGCTGCTGGAGAAGGAGGGCCTGGCCCTCATCAACGGCACCGACGGCATGCTCGGCATGCTGGTGATGGCCATCGCCGACCTGCAGCGGCTGTTCACCACCGCCGACATCACCGCCGCGATGACCCTGGAGGCGCTGCTCGGCACCGAAAAGGTGCTCGCCCCCGAGCTGCACGCCCCGATCCGCCCGCACCCGGGCCAGGCGCTGAGCGCCGCCAACATGCTGGCCGTCCTCAAGGACTCCGGCCTCACCGGCCACCACCAGGACGACGCGCCGCGGGTCCAGGACGCTTACTCGATCCGCTGCGCCCCCCAGGTGGCCGGCGCCGGCCGCGACACCCTGGCCCACGCCCGGCTGGTCGCCTCCCGCGAGCTGGCCGCCTCGGTGGACAACCCGGTGGTGCTGCCGGACGGCCGGGTGGAGTCCAACGGCAACTTCCACGGCGCCCCGGTCGCGTACGTGCTGGACTTCCTCGCCATCGCCGCCGCCGACCTCGGCTCGATCTCCGAGCGCCGCACCGACCGGATGCTCGACAAGGCCCGCTCGCACGGCCTGCCGGCCTTCCTGGCCGATGACCCGGGCGTGGACTCCGGCCTGATGATCGCCCAGTACACCCAGGCGGCGCTGGTCAGCGAGAACAAGCGGCTCGCCGTCCCGGCCTCGGTCGACTCGATCCCGTCCTCCGCGATGCAGGAGGACCACGTGTCGATGGGCTGGTCGGCCGCGCGCAAGCTGCGCCAGGCCGTCGAGAACCTCGGCCGGATCCTCGCCGTCGAACTCACCGCCGCCGCCCGCGCGCTGGAGATCCGTCAGCAGGCCGACTCGGCCGGCCGGATCGCCCCGGCCACCGCGGCCGCGCTGGCCGTCGCCCGGGAGGCGGGGGTCGGCGGCGCCGGCCGCGACCGCTTCCTCTCGCCGGACCTGGAAGCGGCCGCGGCGCTGGTCGCCTCCGGCGAGCTGGTGCGCGCGGTCGAGCAGGTCACCGGCCCGCTGGCCTGACGCACCCGCGGTCGGACGCGCCTGCCGTCCGACGCCCCTCGGCGCGGGGTGACCGGGACTCAGTCCCAGTCGCCCCGCGGCCGGCGCTCCTCGCGGTGGCGGCGATCGCCGAACGCGGCGGCGACGTTGACCCCGACGATGCCCGCCCAGCAGACCAGCAGACCGGCGAAACCGGAGCCGCTCGACGGGTCGGTGGCGATCGCCGTCAGCGGGATGCCGAGTGCCATCGAGGCCACCGCGAGCCCGGTGCCGGAGCGCCTGCCCCAGCCCTGGCGGCGGGGGCGCTGGTGGCGGTCGGGGTGCGAGCGCGGCTCGTAGTCGTCCAGCCGCTGGGCCACCGAGCGCTCGACCCGGGCGTCCAGCCGGGCGTCCAGGCGCTTCATGAAGGAGTCGACGAGCTCGTCCTCGTACTCCTTGCCGAGCTCCTTGCGGGCCTGCAGGGTGGCGTCGAGGTCGCGCCGCAGGTCGTCCTGGCGAGTGTCCATGGGGGACAGCGTGGCGCGGCGGCCCCGCCCGGTCCACCCGTTCGCGGGGGGAATCCGGGCGGGCTCAGGGACAAATCAGGGTTACCCCGAGCCGCGGACCGTCCCCGGCCCTCTCCGCTCCTGTCCGACCCCCGGGACGTCCCACGAGGCGTTCCGCCGTACGAGACGTCTTTGCCAGGCGCGGCCCGCTGCTGCACAGTCGTCGTCCGAACCGCTCGCACCCGGAGGTACCGCTGATGACCGCCACCGACGAGACCGGCAGCGTCGGCCCCTCCGCCCGGCTGCTCCAGCTGTTCGAGGGCCACCGGCTGACCCCGACCCAGCGTCGGATCGCGCACTCGCTGGTGCGGCACGCCACCGAGGCGCCGTTCCTGTCCAGTGTGGAGGTCGCCGAACTCGCGGGCGTCAGCCAGCCGTCCGTCACCCGGTTCGCGGTCGCGCTCGGGTACGACGGCTACCCGGCGCTGCGCAAGCAACTGCGCGAGCTCGGCGGGGGAGAACCGGCCGCGCCGGAGACCCCGGACGACGCGGTGCGCAACGAGCACCAGCAGGCCGTGCTCGCCGAGATCGCGCACCTGCGCCACCTTGCCGAACTCCTCGCCGACCCGGAGCCGATCATCCGGGCCGCCCGGATGCTCGCCGCCTCCCGCCCGCTGCCGGTGCTCGGCCTGCGGGCCGCCTCGGCGCAGGCGCGCGGCTTCTCGTACTTCGCCGCCAAGGTGCACCCGGACATCCGGCTGCTGGACGAGGGCGGCAGCATGCTCGCCGACCGGCTGGAACAGGCCGCCGCGGCCGGGGCCACCGCGTTGCTCTGCTTCGCGCTGCCGCGCTACCCGCGGGAGCTGATGGACGCGCTGACGGTGGCCCGCGAGTGCGGGCTGACGGTGCTCACCGTCGCCGACAGCGCGTTCGCGCCGGTCGCCAAGCTCTCCGACCTGATGCTGCCGGCCGCCGTCGGCACCGGGCTGGTCTTCGACACCGCGTGCGCGCCGATGATGCTCGGCCGGGTGCTGCTGCAGGCCATGTGCGACGAACTCCCCGGTGCCGAGGCCCGGTTGGAGGCGATCGAGCAGTCGGCGACGGCGCGCGGCCTCTTCCTGGAATAAGCCCGGCTCCCGGAACAAACGCGGCCCGGAATGGGCGCGGCCGGAATAGCCGTCACGAACCCGGGCATCCCCTCCTACAGGGGGTGCGCCCATGCGCGTGATCCACGAGATGAAGTTCGTCGCCCGCCTGTCCTCTGGTGCCGACGAATGGTCCTGCCCCGCCTGCGGACGCCGCGTCACCCTGCGGCGCCTGCCCGAACCCGAACTGACCGTCCTCGACCCGGGCGACGAGTCGGCCGTGCACGTCGGCGTCGTCGAAGCCGACGCCCGGGCCGGCGCGGCTGCCGAGAAGTACGGCCTCGGCCCCGTCCAGAACATTCCCCGCCCGCCGTCCCCGCCCGCTCCCGACGACGCCGACCGCCGCTGGCTCGCCGAGATCGGCATCGACTGGGACGGCGACGCGGCGGCCTGACTCAGCTGCGGGGGGCGTACAGCGGGAGCCGGGACGTGTCCAGTTCGGCCGGCAGCGGTGAGGTCAGCGGGACGGGCTCGCCGTACTTGCCGTGCAGCACGCCCTGGTACTCGCCGTCGCGAGGGTGGGTGTGGAGGGTCCAGGCGCCCTGGCGGGGATCGACCGCGAGGAGGACCGGCACGCCCGCGATCGCGTACCAACTGGTCTTGGCGGCGATGTGGCTGACACGCTCAGAGGTTGAGACGACCTCCACGGCCGGCTCGACGTCGTGGGGGTCTGCCAGCCAGTCGTCGTCGTCGTCCTCCCAGTCGGACGGCAGGACGACCAAGCCGGGTGTCGCGTAGTCCTCCGCGTCGTCGGGCATGTTGATCGACGAGACCTCATAGGCGCCGAGACCGGCCGGAAGTTTGTCGTCGAGCTGGCGGGACAAGCGCTTGACGGTCCCCGCGTGCTTACCGCGGAGAGTCGGGGGCATCAGCAGCGTTCCTCCGATGATCTGGACGCGAAGTCCCGTGCGCTGTTCGATCTCCTCCGCCACATCCCGGAGTCTGCCGGGCCGCACACTGATGGCCGTCATCGTGTCCTCCGCTCCCTGGAGCTGGGCCGAGCGGCTGGTGTTCGCCGCGTTCAGGCTAGCGCGCCAAGTCGGCGGATGCCGGGGCTGATCGGATTGTTCCGGGGTCTGGTCGAAACCCTGCTGTTTAGTTATATTCAGTCGAGCAGAGCTTGAATGAATCCATCCGCAGGAGGCCGGGACTATGGTGCAGCAGGCGAGCGGTCCGCGTGAGGTGCGCGCGGCGCGTGGTACGGGACTCACGACGCAGGGGTGGCAGCAGGAAGCCGCCCTGCGGATGCTGATGAACAACCTCGACCCCGAGGTGGCCGAGCACCCGTCGAAGCTGGTCGTGTACGGCGGCACCGGCAAGGCCGCGCGGGACTGGCGCTCCTTCGACGCCATGGTGAAGACGCTGCAGGGCCTGAAGCAGGACGAGACCATGCTGGTCCAGTCCGGCCGACCGGTCGGCGTGATGCAGACCCACGAGTGGGCGCCGCGCGTGCTGATCGCCAACTCCAACCTCGTCGGCGACTGGGCCAACTGGGAGGAGTTCCGCCGGCTGGAGAGCCTCGGGCTCACCATGTACGGCCAGATGACCGCCGGCTCCTGGATCTACATCGGCACCCAGGGCATCCTCCAGGGCACCTACGAGACCTTCGCCGCCGTCGCCAACAAGCGCTTCAACGGCACGCTGGAGGGCACCATCACCCTCACCGCCGGCCTCGGCGGGATGGGCGGCGCCCAGCCGCTGGCCGTGACCATGAACGGCGGCGTGGCGATCTGCATCGACTGCGACCCGTCCCGGATCTCCCGCCGGATCGAGCACCGCTACCTGGACGTCGAGGCCAAGGACCTCGGCCACGCTCTGGAGCTGGCCACCGCCGCCCGCGACAAGAAGCAGCCGCTCTCCATCGGCCTGCTGGGCAACGCCGCCGAGCTCTTCCCGCAGCTGCTCGCGATGGACGCGCCGATCGACATCGTCACCGACCAGACCAGCGCCCACGACCCGCTCAGCTACCTGCCGGTCGGCGTCGCCTTCGACGACATGGCGGACTACGCCGCCGCCAAGCCCGCCGAGTTCACCCAGCGCTCGCGCGAGTCGATGGCCGCGCACGTCGAGGCGATGGTCGGCTTCCTGGACCGCGGCGCCGAGGTCTTCGACTACGGCAACTCGATCCGCGGCGAGGCCCAGCTGGCCGGCTACGACCGCGCCTTCGCCTTCCCCGGCTTCGTCCCCGCGTACATCCGCCCGCTGTTCTGCGAGGGCAAGGGCCCGTTCCGCTGGGCGGCGCTGTCCGGCGACCCGCAGGACATCCACAAGACCGACAAGGCCGTCCTCGACCTGTTCCCGGAGAACGAGTCGCTGGCCCGCTGGATCAAGCTGGCCCAGGAGAAGGTGCACTTCCAGGGCCTGCCCGCGCGCATCTGCTGGCTCGGCTACGGCGAGCGCGACAAGGCCGGCGAGCGCTTCAACGACATGGTCGCCTCCGGCGAGCTGTCCGCGCCGATCGTCATCGGCCGCGACCACCTGGACTGCGGCTCGGTCGCCTCCCCGTACCGGGAGACCGAGGCGATGCTGGACGGCTCGGACGCGATCGCCGACTGGCCGCTGCTCAACGCCATGGTCAACGTCGCCTCCGGCGCCTCCTGGGTCTCCATCCACCACGGCGGCGGCGTCGGCATCGGCCGCTCGATCCACGCCGGCCAGGTCACCGTCGCCGACGGCACCGCGCTGGCCGGGGAGAAGATCCGCCGGGTGCTCACCAACGACCCGGGCATGGGCGTCATCCGGCACGTCGACGCCGGCTACGACCGGGCCACCGAGGTCGCCGCCGAGCGCGGGGTCCGCGTCCCGATGGGTGAGCTGTGACCTCCGGTTTCGAAGAGATGTGGGCGGAGCTGCTCCCCGTGGGCCGCTCCGCCTCCTCCGGCGGCTACCGCCGGTTCGCCTGGAACTCCGCCGACGCCGAGTGCCGCGCCTGGTTCGAGCAGCAGGCCCGCAGCCGCGGCCTGGCGTACGAGCTGGACCGCAACGGCAACCAGTGGGCCTGGCTGGGCGACCCGCAGGCCGGCGGGGCCGTCGTCACCGGCTCGCACCTGGACTCCGTCCCGGACGGCGGCGCCTTCGACGGCCCGCTCGGGGTGGTCTCCTCCTTCGCCGCGCTGGACGAACTCCGCGCCCGGGGAACCGAGTTCACCCGGCCGCTGGCGGTCGTCAACTTCGGTGACGAGGAGGGCGCCCGGTTCGGCGTGGCCTGCATCGGCTCCCGGCTGACCGCCGGGGTGCTCTCCCGCGAGGCCGCGTACGAGCTGCGCGACGCCGCCGGCGTCCGGCTGCCCGACGCGATGGAGAAGGCCGGCTACGACCCGACCGGGATCGGCGCGGACGACGACCGGCTGGCCCGGATCGGCGCCTTCGTCGAACTCCACGTCGAGCAGGGCCGCTACCTCGCCGAGGGGCAGCCGGTCGGCGTGGCCGGCGCGATCTGGCCGCACGGCCGCTGGCGGTTCGACTTCCACGGCGAGGCCAACCACGCCGGCACCACCCGGATCGAGGACCGCCGCGACCCGATGCTGACCTACGCCAACACGGTGCTCGCCGCCCGCAAGAAGGCGAAGCAGGCGGGTGCGCTGGCCACCTTCGGCAAGGTCGCGGTCGAGCCCAACGGCACCAACGCGATCGCCTCGCTGGTGCGCGGCTGGCTGGACTCCCGGGCGGCCGACGAGCGCACCCTCACCGCGCTGGTCGCCGAGATCGAGCAGGCCGCCGCCGAGCGCGGCGGGCGCGACGGCGTCCGGGTCGAGCTGACCCGCGAGTCGTACACCCCGGTGGTGGACTTCGACGGCCCGCTGCGCGACCGGCTCGCCAAGCTGCTGGACGCCCCGGTACTGCCCACCGGCGCGGGACACGACGCCGGGATCCTGGCGTCCGCGATCCCGACCGCCATGCTGTTCGTGCGCAACCCCAGCGGCGTCTCGCACTCCCCGGCCGAACACGCCGAGGTGGCGGACTGCCTGGCCGGGGTCACCGCCCTCGCCGACGTACTGGAGGACCTGGCGTGTCAGTGACCTCAGCGACCTCACCGTCCTCAACGGCCGCGGTGACCGCGGTGAGCTACTGGGCGCAGCACGCCTGGCTGCCGCACCCCAACGGGCCGGTGGTCGAGCGGGACGTGCTGATCGCCACCGGCCCCGGCGGCCTGATCACCTCGGTGACGCCGGACAGCGGGCCCTGCCCGCCCGGCGCCGTCCGCCTCGACGGGCTGCTGCTGCCCGGCCAGGCGAACGCCCACTCGCACGCCTTCCACCGCGCGCTGCGCGGGCACGTGCAGGTCGGCTCCGGCACCTTCTGGACCTGGCGCGACACCATGTACCGGTTCGCCGGCGCGCTCGACCCGGACAGCTACCTGGACCTCGCCACCGCCGTCTACGCCGAGATGGCGCTGGCCGGGATCACGGCCGTCGGCGAGTTCCACTACCTGCACCACGCGCCCGGCGGCGCCCGCTACACCGACCCGAACGCGATGGGCGAGGCGCTGATCGAGGCCGCCGCCCGGGCCGGCATCCGGATCACCCTGCTGGACACCTGCTACCTGTCCGCCGGCTTCGGCGCCGAGCCGACCAAGCCGCAGCAGCGGTTCGGCGACGGCGACGCGCAGGCCTGGGCCGAGCGGGCGGACGCGCTCAAGCCGCGCGAGCACGCCCGGATCGGCGCCGCCATCCACTCGGTCCGGGCCGTCCCGGCCGAGCAGCTGGGCACCGTCGCCCACTGGGCGGCGATGCGCAAGGCGCCGCTGCACGTCCACCTGTCCGAGCAGACCGCCGAGAACGACGCCTGCCTCGCCGCGCACGGCGTCACCCCGACCCGGCTGCTCGCCGACCACGGCGCGCTCGGCCCGCGCACCTCGGTCGTGCACGCCACCCACCTCACCGACGAGGACGTCAAGCTCCTCACCGACTCCTCCACGACCGTCTGCATGTGCCCCACCACCGAGCGGGACCTCGCGGACGGCATCGGCCCGGCCCGCCGGCTCGCCTCGGCGGGCTGCCCGATCACCCTGGGCAGCGACAGCCACGCGGTCGTCGACCCGTTCGAGGAGGCCCGCGCGCTGGAGCTGGACGAGCGGCTGCGCACCCGCACCCGCGGCCACTGGACGGCCAACGCGCTGCTGCGGGCCGGCACCGAGGACGGGCACGCCTCGCTCGGCTGGCCGGAGGCCGGGCGGATCGAGGCCGGGGCGCTCGCCGACTTCACGGTGATCGCGCTGGACTCCGTCCGCACCGCGGGCCCGCCGCCCCGGCTCGGCGCCGAGATCGCGGTCTTCGCGGCCTCGGCGGCGGACGTGCGGCACGTGGTGGTCGGCGGCCGGCACGTCGTCCGGGACGGCGCGCACCAGCTGGTGGCCGACGTTCCGGGGGCGCTGCGGTCCGCCATCGGCGCGCTGGACTACTGAGCCCACCTCCCCAACTCCCCTCGAAAGGCCTTGTCTTGAGCACCAGGACCACCTTGATCACGGGCATCGGCAGCCTGGTCACCAACGACCCCGGGCAGGGCGCCGGGCCGCTCGGCCTGCTGACCGACGCGGCCGTGGTGCTGGACGGCGCCACCGTCGCCTGGGTCGGGCCGGCGGCGCAGGCCCCGGCCGCGGACGAGCGCTTCGACGCCGAGGGCCGGGCCCTGCTGCCCGGCTTCGTCGACTCGCACGCCCACCTGGTGTTCGCGGGCGACCGCACCGCCGAGTTCAACGCCCGGATGTCCGGCCAGGCGTACACGGCGGGCGGGATCCGCACCACCGTGGCGGCCACCCGGGCCGCGAGCGACGCCGAACTGGACGCCAACCTGGACCGGTTCGTCCGGGAGGCGCTGCGCCAGGGCACCACCACCATCGAGTGCAAGTCCGGCTACGGGCTGACGGTGGCGGACGAGGCTCGGGCGCTGCGGATCGCCTCGCGGCACACCCCGGAGACCACCTACCTGGGCGCGCACGTGGTCGCCCCCGAGTACGCCGAGGACCCGGCCGGGTACGTCGACCTGGTCACCGGCGAGATGCTGGACGCCTGCGCCCCGCACGCCCGTTGGGTGGACGTGTTCTGCGAGAAGGGCGCCTTCGACGGCGACCAGGCGCGGGCGATCCTGACCGCCGGCATCGAGCGCGGCCTCACCCCCCGGGTGCACGCCAACCAGCTCTCGTACGGGCCCGGCGTGCAGCTCGCCGTCGAGCTGGGGGCCGCCTCGGCGGACCACTGCACCCATCTGACGGACGAGGACGTGGCGGCGCTGGCCGGGTCGGGGACGGTCGCGACGCTGCTGCCGGGGGCGGAGTTCTCCACCCGGGCCGAGTACCCGAGCGGGCGCCGACTGCTGGACGCGGGGGCGGTGGTGGCGTTGTCCACCGACTGCAACCCGGGCTCCAGCTTCACGAGTTCGATGGCGTTCTGCATCGCGGTCGCGGTGCGGGAGATGGGGATGACGCCGGACGAGGCGGTCTGGGCGGCCACCGCGGGCGGCGCCCACGCGCTGCGGCGCACCGACGTCGGCGTGGTCGCGCCCGGCGCCCGGGCCGACCTGCTGCTGCTCGACGCGCCCTCGCACGTCCACCTGGCCTACCGGCCTGGCGTGCCACTGACGGCCGCGGTCTGGCGGGCGGGCGTCCGCGAGGTCTGACCTGCGGTCGGCGGGAGGCTCCCGCGCCCCCGGGGTGGCGGGCGCGGGAGCCTTTCGCTATTCCGAGGCCTGCTGTCCGGGTCCGGGTGTGTCATCCGAGGCCAAGGAGCGCCGGAGGAAGTCCAGTTCGTGCCCCAGCAGGTGCTCCACCACCGCCTCGTCGCTCGGCCGGTGGCCGGTGGCGGCGAGCGGCAGGACCTCGTGCGGGCGGCCCGCGGCGAGCAGGGCCCGGGAGAGCCGCAGGGTGTGGGCGGGGAAGACGTTGTCGTCCGCGAGGCCCTGGATCAGCAGCAGCGGGCGGCGCAGCTTCGGCGCTTCGGCGATCAGGTCGCCGGCGTCGTAGTGCTCGGGGTGCTCGTCGGGGTGGCCGAGGAACCGTTCCTGCCAGTGGGTGTCGTACATCCTGTGGTCGGTGGGGGCGGCCCCGGCGGAGGCGGCGTGGAAGACGTCGGGGCGGCGCAGCACGGCGAGCGCGGCGAGGAAGCCGCCGTACGACCAGCCGCGGATGGCGACCCGGTCGAGGTCGAGCAGTCCGGGCCGCAGCCGGGCGGTCTCGTGCAGGCCGTCGATCTGGTCCTCCAGAGCGGGGCCGGCCTTGTCGCCGTAGATCGTCTTGTCCCACCGCGGCCCGCGTCCGGGGGTGCCGCGGCCGTCCACCACCAGCACCGCGAGGCCCTGGTCGGCGAACCACTGGGACACCTGCTCGTGCCAGGCGCCGCCGGTGGTGACCTTCTGCATGGCGGGCCCGGCGTACGGGTCGAGTAGGACTGGCAGCGGGCCGTCGGCGGGGCGGTGGCCGGTGGGCAGGTAGAGCGCGGCGCGCAGTTCGCGGGGGCCGAGGCGGAGCAGTTCGGGGCGGGAGGCGAGCACGGGCGGCTCCGCGTGCGAAACCAGCGGGAGCGCCGGACGCCCCTCGCGCAGGACGGTGGTGCGGCCGCCGGGGGAGCGGGTGGTGAGGACCAGCGTTCCGCCCCGCGCGACCCCGTCGTGCAGGCCCGGGCCGCTGCTCAACTGTCGTATGCCGTGGCCCGGTTCGTACGTCCAGAGGTGAGTTTCGGTGGGCTCCTCGGAGGCGGTGAACAGCACCTGCTCGCCCTCTGTCCCGAGGACGGCCCGCAGTTGCAGCCCGGCCGGGGTGACGGGCTTGCCGTCGACAGTCAGGTGCCGGGTGTCGCCGTCGTCGGCGGTGTCGACCAATGCCCCGCCCGCTGTCCGGACCGGCAGGCCGGGGAGCAGTTCGACCCAGTGCGGGTCCGTTCGCTCGGCGAGCACCCGGATGGCGCCGTCCGCCCCGATCGCCAGGGTGCGGACGGTGCGTTGGTCACGGCTCTGCACGGCGGCGTACGGGCCGTGGCCGTCCCAGCCGGCGGCGGTGAGGTACTCGAAGGCGGTGCGGTCCCAGCGGACCTCGGTGCGGCTCCCGTCGAGGCCGAGCAGCCACAGCGAGACGTCGGCGTTGGCGGTGCCGGCCGGCGGGTAGCGGATGGCGCGCGGCGGTTGCCGCGGGTCGGCCGGGTCGGTGAGGAACCAACGGGTGACCGGGCGCTCGTCGACCCGGGCGACCAGCAGGGCGCTGCCGTCGGGGGACCACCAGTGGCCGTCGGTGCGGTACATCTCCCCGGTGGCGACGTACTCGGCGAGGCCGTAGGAGACGTCCTCGGCCTCGGGTTCGGCGAGCGCCCGGTCGTCCGCACCGTCGACGCCGACCACCCGCAGGGCGCCGCCGCTGACGTAGGCGATCCGGCGGCCGGTCGGGTCCAGCCGCACCTCCTGCGGCTCACCGGCGGCCGGGACGGTGCGGACGGTGCCGTCGGCGGTGTCGGCCAGCCACAGCGCGCCGTCCAGTGCGAAGGCCGCGTACCGTCCGTCGGCGTCGGTGCCGTACGCCGTGATGCCGGTGGTGGCGCCGAGGGCGGCCGGGTCGGCGATCAGTCGTTCCCCGCCGCCGTCGGTGTCCAGGGCCCAGAGGCAGGTGAGCGGGTCGGTGCCGTCCCGGCCGCGCAGGAACAGCACGGTGGCGCCGTCGGCGGACGGCTGCGGCCGGGTGGGGGCGCCGAGGGTGAACCGGCGGGTGCGGGCCAACTGACGGGGGAGCGAGTCGGTCGTCATACCGGGCACCGTAGGCATGGCCGGCCCGGTCCCGTCGGGGGAACGGGGGAAAACGGCCGGGGCCGCCGTGGATCTCAGGAATCCACGGCGGCCCCGGAGTCGTGAGCCGATCGTCAGTGCATCAGTGCACGTCGGGTCAGTGCACGTCGCCCATGAGCTTGACGACCTTCTTGCGGTACATCGCCAGCGCGATGCCGGCGAGGATCGCCATGGCGCCCTGCACCGCGAAGTACGCGGTGCCGCCGACCACCTTGTCGCCCAGCACCAGCTGGAAGATGGCGGCGACGCAGTCGCCCGCGGTGACCGCGAGGAACCAGACGCCCATCATCTGGCTGGCGTACTTGGTGGGCGCCAGCTTGGTGGTGACGGACAGGCCGACGGGGGAGAGGGTGAGCTCACCGACGGTCTGGACCAGGTAGACCATGGCCAGCCACAGCGGGGTGACCTTGGCGCCGCCGGAGGCGGAGGCCATCGCCAGCATCATGACGATGAAGGAGGCGCCGATCATCAGCAGACCGAAGGCGAACTTCATGGTGGTGCTGGGGTTCTTCGACCGACGGGCCAGGGCGACCCAGATCCAGGCGAAGACCGGGGCCAGCGCCATGATGTACAGCGGGTTGAGCGACTGGAACCAGCTGGACGGGAAGTCGAACCCGAGCAGCGTGGACGCGGTGTGCTCGTCGGCGAAGATGTTCAGCGTCGAGCCGGACTGGTCGTAGATCATCCAGAACACGGCGGCGGCGACGAAGAACCAGATGTAGCCGCTCATCTTGGACTGCTCGGCGGCGTCGAGGTCCTTGTCGCGCTTCACCTTGGCGAAGACGAAGACCGGGATCGCCAGGCCCGCGATGGACAGCGGCCAGATCGCCCAGTTGATGGTGAAGTGGCCGGTGACGGCGACGATCACGTAGAAGGCGGCCGCGACGGCCAGCCAGATGCCGGCCTTGGTGAAGATCTTCCGCTTCTCGTCCGCGCTGATCGGCGAGGTGACGACGTTGCTCTTCGGGCTCAGGTGGCGGGTGCCCAGCAGGAACTGGCCCAGGCCGAGCGCCATGCCGACGCCGGCCAGGGCGAAGCCCAGGTGCCAGCTGACGTTCTGGCCGACGGTGCCGATGACCAGCGGGGCCGCGAAGGCGCCGAGGTTGATGCCCATGTAGAAGACGGTGAAGCCACCGTCGCGGCGCGGGTCGTTCGGGCCGTCGTAGAGGTGGCCGACCATCGTCGAGATGTTGGCCTTGAGCAGGCCCGAGCCGATCGCGATCAGGGCGAGGCCGACGAAGAACGACGCGCTGAACGGGACGGCCAGCAGGAAGTGGCCGATCATGATGATCGTGCCGCCGACCGCGACGGTCTTGCGCGCGCCGAGGAAGCGGTCCGCGATCCAGCCGCCCGGGAGGGCCAGCAGGTAGACCATGGCCGTGTAAACGCTGTACACGGCGGCGGCGACCGCCGCCTTCATACCGAGCCCGCCGTCCGTGATGGAGGCGGTCATGTAGAGCACCAGCAGGGCGCGCATGCCGTAGTAGCTGAAGCGCTCCCACATCTCGCTCATGAAGAGAGTGGCGAGGCCTCGGGGGTGACCGAGGAAGGTCTTGCCGCTGGGAGAGGCCGACGTAACGTCGGCGTCCAGGGTCGTAGACGCCATGTGTAGGGGTTCCTTGCCTGACAGCGTCCGCCTAGGGGGGTGGCGGCGGACGTGGACGAAACCACTCTACGTGGCGATATTCGGCTCTATCAGATGACAAAAGCCACGAATTAGGTATGGCAATGGCAAAGAGATGAACAGATCTTCCCGATCGATCCATGGTAGATGCGGTTATCCTCCTTCGGATTCAAGATCCAGTAGGGGATTCTTCGCTGAACCGGCGGGCCGCAACGCTCTGTTGAACTCAGTCGGATGCCCGTATAACGATCACGCTCTGTGAACTACCTCACAGGGCGTACGGGCTTACCCCGGCGGACTACCATCACCCCATGACCTGTGTGCTGCTTGCCGAGGACGATCCGGCGATCTCCGAACCGCTCGCCCGGGCCCTGCGACGCGAGGGCTATGAGGTGCTCGTCCGCGAGGACGGTCCGACCGCACTGGCCGCCGGCCTCACCGAGGAGGTCGACCTCGTCGTCCTCGACCTCGGCCTGCCCGAGATGGACGGCCTGGAGGTCTGCCGCCGCCTGCGTGCCGACGGCAAGAGCTGCCCCGTCCTGGTGCTCACCGCCCGCGCCGACGAGGTGGACACCGTGGTCGGCCTGGACGCCGGCGCCGACGACTACGTCACCAAGCCCTTCCGCCTGGCCGAACTGCTCGCCCGCGTCCGGGCCCTGCTCCGGCGCGGCAACGTCGACCAGCTCACCACCGGCGCGCACGGGGTGAAGATCGACATCGAGTCCCACCGCGCCTGGCTCGGCGACGAGGAGCTCACCCTCTCCGCCAAGGAGTTCGAGCTGCTGCGCGTGCTGGTCCGGGACGCCGGCCGGGTGGTCACCCGCGAGGAGATCATGCGCCAGGTCTGGGACACCACCTGGTGGACCTCCACCAAGACCCTGGACATGCACATCTCGTGGCTCCGCAAGAAGCTCGGCGACGACGCGGCCAACCCGCGCTACATCGCCACCGTGCGCGGAGTGGGGTTCCGGTTCGAGAAGAATTAGCCCCCGTACGGAGATCGGGACCGGGCCACAGCCGGTGAAGCGGAACACCTCGGGGAGCGGCAGCGTGAAACGCCGGATGATCAACTCGCTGCTGGGCGTCGTCCTGGTGGTCGTCGTGGTGTTCTGCGTGCCGCTCGCCCTGGTCGAGAAGCGCACCATCGTCAACTCGGCCCAGGACCGGGTGGACGCGGCCGCCGTCCGGGTGCTCGCCCTGGTCGAGAGCCGGATCGGCGCGAACGAGGGCGTCACCAACGAGCGGGCCTTCGAGAGCCAGGTCACCGAGGGCACCTACGTCGAGGTGCAGATCCCCGGCCAGCAGGTGCTCTCGGCCGGCCAGCGCCCGGCGGGCAGCCACCTGCTGAAGGCCGTCGAACGCGGCAACAGCGGCGAGACCGTCACCGTCGAGCAGTCCCGCGAGGACGTCGACCACGAGATCGCCAACAACCTGCTGCTGCTCGGCGTGGTCGCCCTGCTCGCCGTCCAGGCCGCCGTGGCGCTCGCCGTCTGGCAGGCCAAGCGGCTCGCCCGCCCGCTCACCGACCTCGCCGAGACCGCCGAACGGCTCGGCTCCGGCGACCCGCGCCCGCGCGACCGCCGCTACGGGGTGCCCGAACTCGACCGGGTCGCCGAGGTGCTGGACACCAGCGCCGAGCGGATCGCCCGGATGCTCACCGCCGAGCGACGGCTCGCCGCCGACGCCTCGCACCAGCTGCGCACCCCGCTCACCGCGCTCTCCATGCGACTCGAGGAGATCACCGCCCTCGCCGAGGACCCGGAGACCGTCAAGGAGGAGGCGACCATCGCCCTCCAGCAGGTCGAGCGGCTCACCGACGTCGTCCAGCGGCTGCTCACCACCCAGCGCGACCCGCGCAGCCCCACCGCCGTCGCCTTCGACCTGGACGAGGTCATCAAGCAGCAGGTGGAGGAGTGGGGCCCGACGCTGCGCGAGAAGGGCCGGGTGCTCTCCCTGGAAGGCCTGCACGGGATCACCGCGGTCGGCACCCCGGGGACGGTCGCCCAGGTGCTGGCCACCCTGATCGAGAACTCCCTGATGCACGGCGCCGGGACGATCACCCTGCGGGTCCGGCCCTCCGGCACCTCGGTCGTGGTCGAGGTGCAGGACCAAGGCGCCGGAGTGCCGCCGGACCTCGGCAACCGGGTGTTCGAGCGCGCGGTCAGCGGCCGCAACTCCACCGGCATCGGCCTCGCCGTCGCCCGCGACCTCGCGGAGGCGGACGGCGGGCGGCTCGAACTGCTCTCGCTGAAGCCCCCGGTGTTCGCGATCTTCCTCGGGCGCAGCCACGAGGACTGAGCTTGAGGACCGAGCACGAGGACCGAGCGGGGTCGCCGGTCGGGGTTCGCCGGGGCAGGGTCAGGCGCCGGGCAGCACGCCGAGCTGGCGCATCAGGCCCATCACGTCCCACTGCCACCAGCCCTCGCAGATCTTCCCGTCCCTGAAGCGGAAGGTGGTCGTGCCGCGTCCGACCACCGACTTGCCGGTGTTCGGTACGCCCATGAAGTCGGCCTTCTGGGTGGCGTGCCAGGTCCACCGGGTGGCCACCTCGTCGCCCTCGGCGATCTGGCCCTCGGTGTCGAAGGTGAAGTCGAAGGCGCCCAGGTAGTTGCCGCAGCGCTCCCGGAACGCGGCCGGGCCGACCGCGTCGCTCTCGCTGCCGTAGTCGTGGTCGCGGTAGTCGGCGGTCATGCACTCGTCGATGATGTCGAGGTTGCCGGCCGACAGCCGTTCGAGGACCCGGCTCGCGGTGGCCTTGTTGAACCGCGCGTCGCGGACCACGTCGAGGTCGGTGAAGGTCGGCGGCGCGTCGCAGAGCGCCACCATCTCCCGGAAGATCCGGTCGGTCTCGGGCAGGTGGGAGTTCTTCATCGCCTCCTCGTAGGAGGGGAACTCCACGATCTCCACCACGTGCTTGGTGTCGGAACGGTCGGTGCCGACCACCGCGTGCGAGGCGGTCCGCTTGCCCCGGGTCGCCTCGACCCAGGTGTCCATCAGCTGGTTGAGGTCGTCGAGCCTGTCGGTCTGGCAGTCGATGATCTGGACGAACGTCATGGCGAGCCTCCTGACCCCCCGGCCGTGATCGTTCGCTGACCGCGCTCGCCCTTGGTCACCACTCTCCTCCGCCGGCGGCGCAGACAGCAAGCCCCGGCGGCCGGATCGGCCTGCCGGGGCTGCGGGGTCTGTGCGGTCCGCGGGTCTGGGCGTGGTGCGCGTGGCCCGCGGGGGAGGGCTACCGGGCGCGGGGCCTATTCGGCCTTGGCGTAGCGGATCTGCTCGGCGGCCAGCATCAGCTCGGCCTGGGCGGCCAGCTCCTGGCCGCTGGCGGTGCCCGCCGTCTGCTGGGCCGGCAGCTCGACCGGCTCCGGCTCGGCCTTGAACACCCAGGTGCGGTAGGAGACGAAGCGGAAGACGGTGGCCACCGCGAGGCCGATCACCTTGGCGCCCAGCTGCTCGTAGTGCGAGTCCAGCTTCAGCACGTACACCGAGAAGCCGAGCACGCCGGTCTCGATCAGCATGCCGATGCCGCTGTAGACCAGGAAGAGCGTGATCTCCCGCTTGCGGGAGGCGGCGTCGCGGTCCCGGTACAGCCAGTAGCGGTAGCCGAGGTAGTTGGTGGCGATAGCGATCACCGTCGCCGCGATGTTCGACCGCACCGAGGCCAGGTGCAGGCCGTTGATGCAGACCCAGAAGACGGCGAAGTTGACCACCACGCCGCTCAGGCCGACGATGCCGAACTTCACGACTTCGCCCTTGAGCCCACGCAGTTTCTGCGCGAGTGAGGGTTTCGAAGCTGCGGTCGTCGCCATACCGGACTGCCTCCATGTGCCTGCGGGTCGAAAGGGCTGATCGCAGCGGCGCGGCCGCCCCTTGAGCCCTGCGTGCACGCACATGATCTGACCGCGTAGACCAGGACCTGGCCGTCCAGGCTACCCGCTTCCGCCGAACGGCTCAGCCGCGAGGCCCCCGGGTTGACATCTACGCGCGTCCGCTTCCGAGGGCCCACCAGCGGCTCCACCACCCCCGACCGGCCCGGATATCCTGGCGGCGTGACTTCCCCGGGCAATGTGAATTTTCCAGTGGTGGGCATGATCGGTGGCGGGCAGCTGGCCCGCATGGCACACCAGGCGGGCATCCCGCTCGGGGTCAGGTTCAAACTCCTCGCCGACACGCCCCAGGACTCCGCCGCGCAAGTGGTCTCCGACGTCGTCCTCGGCGACTACCGCGACCTCGACACCCTGCGCCGCTTCGCCGCGGGCTGCGACGTGGTCACCTTCGACCACGAGCACGTCCCCACCGAGCACCTGCGGGCCCTGGAGGCCGACGGCATCGCCGTCCGCCCCGGCCCGGACGCGCTCGTCAACGCCCAGGACAAGGGCGTGATGCGGGCCAAGCTGGACTCCATCGACGTGCCCTGCCCCCGCCACCGGATCGTCGCCGACCCGGCCGACGTCACCGCGTTCGCGGCCGAGGGCGAGGGCTACCCCGTCGTCCTGAAGACCGTCCGCGGCGGCTACGACGGCAAGGGCGTCTGGGTCGTGGACAGCGAGCAGGAGGCGCAGGCCCCGTTCCTGGCCGGCGTCCCCGTGCTGGCCGAGGAGAAGGTCGACTTCGTCCGCGAGCTGGCCGCCAACGTGGTCCGCTCGCCCAGCGGCCAGGCCGTCGCCTACCCGGTCGTGGAAAGCGTCCAGGAGAACGGCGTCTGCGCCGAGGTCACCGCCCCCGCGCCGGACCTCGACCCGGCCCTGTCCGACGAGGCCCAGCAGCTCGCCCTGCGGATCGCCGGCGAACTCGGCATCACCGGCCACCTCGCCGTCGAGCTGTTCCAGACCCGCGACGGCCGGATCCTGGTCAACGAGCTGGCCATGCGCCCGCACAACTCCGGGCACTGGACCCAGGACGGCGCCGTCACCTCGCAGTTCGAGAACCACCTGCGGGCCGTCCTCGACCTCCCGCTCGGCGACCCCCGGCCGCGCGCCAAGTGGACCGTCATGGTCAACGTCCTCGGCGGCGACTACCCGGACATGTACCACGCCTTCCTGCACTGCATGGCCCGCGACCCCGGGCTGCGGATCCACATGTACGGGAAGGACGTGAAGCCCGGCCGCAAGGTCGGCCACGTCAACGTCTTCGGGGACGACCTCGAAGACGTCCGCGAGCGCGCCCGCCACGCGGCCGCCTACCTGCGAGGAACGATCACCGAATGAGCGCCTCCGCCCAGCCCGTCGTCGGCATCGTCATGGGCTCGGACTCCGACTGGCCCGTCATGGAGGCCGCCGCCCAGGCCCTCGACGAGTTCGAGATCCCCTACGAGGTGGACGTCGTCTCCGCCCACCGGATGCCGCGCGAGATGGTCGCGTACGGCGAGAACGCCCACAAGCGCGGCCTGAAGGCGATCATCGCGGGCGCCGGCGGCGCGGCCCACCTGCCGGGCATGCTGGCCTCGGTCACCCCGCTGCCCGTCATCGGCGTGCCGGTGCCGCTGCGCTACCTGGACGGTATGGACAGCCTGCTGTCGATCGTCCAGATGCCGGCCGGCGTCCCGGTGGCGACGGTCTCGGTGGCCGGCGCGCGCAACGCGGGCCTCCTCGCGGTGCGGATGCTCGCCGCCTTCGACCCCGAGCTCACCGAGCGGATGACCGACTTCCAGGCCGAGCTGAACAGCCAGGCCACCGAGAAGGGCAAGAAGCTCCGGGCCAAGGTGGCCGGTTCCTCCTCCTTCGGCTTCGGCAAGTAACCACGGTCGCGGCGGTGGGGTAGAACAGCTCGCATGACTTCCGAGACGGACTCCCCCACCCCGCTGGACCGCGCCCGCGCCCTGCTGCGCACCGCCCCCGTGGTGGACGGCCACAACGACCTCCCCTGGGCGATGCGCGAGCAGGCCGGGTACGACCTCGGCGCGCTCGACCTCGCCGCCGACCAGAGCGACCGCCTGCACACCGACCTCGCCCGCCTCGCGGAGGGCGGGGTCGGCGCGCAGTTCTGGTCCGTCTACGTCCCCGCCTCGCTGGCCGGCGACCACGCGGTGAGCGCCACCCTCGAGCAGATCGACTTCGTCCACGCCCTCGTCGAGCGCTACCCCGACCGGCTCCGCCTGGCCCGCACCGCCGCCGACATCGAGGCCGCCCGCGCGGAGGGCCGGATCGCCTCCCTCATGGGCGCCGAGGGCGGCCACTCCATCGACTGCTCGCTCGCCACCCTGCGCGCCCTGTACGAGCTGGGTGTGCGCTACCTGACGCTCACCCACAACGACAACGTGCCGTGGGCCGACTCCGCGACCGACAAGCCGGTGGCCGGCGGGCTGACCCGCTTCGGCGAGGAGGTCGTCCGCGAGATGAACCGGCTCGGCATGCTGGTCGACCTCTCGCACGTCTCCGCCGACACCATGCGGGACGCCCTGCGGGTCACCGAGGCGCCGGTGGTCTTCTCGCACTCCTCCGCCCGCGCGGTCTGCGACCACCCGCGCAACATCCCCGACGACGTCCTCGCCCAGCTGCCCGCCAACGGCGGCGTGGCGATGGCCACCTTCGTGCCCAAGTTCATCCTGCCCGCCGCCATCGAGTGGACCCTCGCCGCCGACGACAACATGCGCGCCCACGGCTTCCATCCGCTGGACACCACCCCGCCGGCCATGGAGCGCCAGTACGCCTTCGAGGCCGAACACCCGCGCCCGATCGCCACCCCGGCCACCGTCGCCGACCACCTCGACCACATGCGCGAGGTCGCCGGCATCGACCACATCGGCATCGGCGGCGACTTCGACGGCACCGCCTTCCTGCCGGACGGCCTGGACTCGGTGGCCGGCTACCCCAACCTGGTCGCCGAACTCCTGCGCCGCCACTGGTCGGAGGCCGACCTGGCCAAGCTCACCTGGCACAACGCCGTCCGCGTCCTGCGCGACGCCGAGTCCGCCGCCACCTCACTGCGCGCCGGCCGCCGCCCGTCCATCGCCACCATCGCCCAGCTGGACGGCGCGAACTCCTAGGCCCCGTCCCCGTCCAGCAGCGGGATCTCGAGGGCCGGGCACTTGTCCATCACCATGGCGAGCCCGGCCTCCCGGGTCCGCCCGTACGCGGCCTCGTCCACCACCCCGAGCTGGAACCACACCGCCTTCGCCCCGACCGCCACGGCCTGCCCGGCCACCTCCCCGGCCAGCGCGCTGTTCACGAACACGTCCACCACGTCGACCGCGAACGGGATTTCGGCGAGCGAGGCGTAGCCCTGCTCGCCGAGGACCGTTTCGGCCCTCGGGTGCACCGGCACGATGCGCTTGCCGTAGCGCTGCAGCACCCGGGCCACGCCGTAGGCGGCCCGGGCGGTGTTGTCGGAGAGGCCGACCACGGCCCAGGTGTCCCCGGTGCCGGTGAGGATCTCGCGGACCGTCGCGTCGTCGCCGTAGCTCGTCATGCCGGTTCCAACGACGCCCGGGGACGCGGGATTCCGGCCAGGGCTCAGGCGTCGAAGGCCCGGAGCCTGACCCGGGCCGTACCGTCGTCGTCGCCTTAGGTGAACATGCTCAATTCGGTTGCCCGAATCGGTTGCGCGAATCGGTTGCACGAAAAGCCCGCCCGCCCCCGGGTTCGGGGGCGGGCGCCGGGGGCTCAGGGGTTCAGCTGGGGCGGCCGAGGGCGCGGTAGGTCCAGCCGGCGGCGCGCCAGGCGTCGGCGTCGAGGACGTTGCGGCCGTCGAGGAGGCGGCGCTCGGCGACCACGGCGCCCAGCTCGGCCGGGTCCAGCTCGCGGAATTCGGCCCACTCGGTGAGGTGGAGGACGACGTGGGCGCCCTCGGCGGCCTCCAGGGCGGAGCCGGCGTAGGTGAGCGAGGGGAACATCTTGCGGGCGTTGTCGACGGCCTTCGGGTCGTAGACGGTGACCTGGGCGCCCTGGAGCTGGATCTGGGCGGCCACGTTGAGGGCGGGGGAGTCCCGGATGTCGTCCGAGTTGGGCTTGAAGGCGGCGCCGAGGACGGCGACCCGCCGGCCCAGGAAGCCGCCGCCGCACTGCTCGCGGGCCAGCTCGACCATCCGGGAGCGGCGCCGCATGTTGATCGAGTCGACCTCGCGCAGGAAGGTCAGCGCCTGGTCGGCGCCGAGCTCGCCGGCCCGGGCCATGAACGCGCGGATGTCCTTGGGCAGGCAGCCGCCGCCGAAGCCGAGGCCGGAGTTGAGGAACTTGCCGCCGATCCGCTCGTCGAAGGCCAGGGCCTTGCTGAGCTGGGTGACGTCCGCGCCGGCCGCCTCGCAGACCTCGGCCATCGCGTTGATGAAGGAGATCTTGGTGGCCAGGAAGGAGTTCGCGGCGGCCTTGACCAGTTCGGCGGTCGCGTAGTCGGTGACCACGAACGGCACCCCGGCCGCGATCGGCTCCGCGTACACCTCGCGCAGCAGCCGCTCGGCCCGCTCGCTCTGGGTGCCGACCACGATCCGGTCCGGCCGCAGGGTGTCCTGGACGGCGAAGCCCTCGCGCAGGAACTCCGGGTTCCAGGCGAGTTCGGCGCCCTCGCCGACCGGCGCGAGCGCGGCCAGCCGCTCGGCCAGCCGGGCCGCCGAACCGACCGGGACGGTGGACTTGCCGACCACCAGGGCCGGGCGGGTCAGGTGCGGTGCGAGCTCGTCGATCGCGGTGTCGACGTACGACATGTCGGCGGCGAACTCGCCCTTGCGCTGCGGGGTGTTGACGCAGACGAAGTGCACGTCGCCGAACTCGGCGGCCTCCTGGGCGGAGGTGGTGAACCGCAGTCGCCCGGTCGAACCCTCGTGCCCGGCCACGTGCTTGAGCAGCAGCTCGGACAGCCCCGGCTCGTACATCGGGACGCGGCCGGCGGTGAGCATGGCGATCTTGTCGGGGTCGATGTCCAGGCCCAGCACCTCGAAGCCGAACTCGGCCATCGCGGCGGCATGCGTGGCGCCGAGGTAGCCGGTGCCGATCACGGAGATGCGGAGGGTCACGGGTTCTCCCTGGAGGCGGACTCGACCGGCCTGGATGCGGACCCGACCGGTACGGACGCCCCCGATGCTATCCGTCCTGCCCGGGCGTGCAGGGATCGGCCGCAGGCCCGGGACGCTAGGCAGCCGCAGGTCGGAGCCCTAGGATTGCTACTGAACGGTAGTTAACCCCGGATTCGACGTCGATCGGACCGGTTCGATCGGGCCGGATCCGGCTTCGCCGGGCTTCGGTCACTGGACGACGAGGCAGGCATCATGGCGGGCAGCGCAGGGGCAGCTGACTTCGATCTCTTCCGTATCTCCGAGGAGCACGAGATGCTTCGTGAGGCGGTGCGTTCGCTGGCCGAGGCGAAGATCGCTCCGTTCGCGGCGGAGGTGGACGAGCAGGGGCGGTTCCCGCAGGAGGCGCTGGACGCGTTGGCGGGCAATGACCTGCACGCGGTGCACGTGCCGGAGGTGTACGGCGGTGCGGGTGCGGACGCGTTGGCGACGGTGATCGTGATCGAGGAGGTCGCGCGGGTGTGCGCGTCGTCGTCGTTGATCCCGGCGGTGAACAAGCTGGGGTCGCTGCCGGTGCAGCTGTCGGGTTCGGAGGAGCTGAAGGCGAAGTACCTGGGGGCGCTGGCGCGGGGTGAGGGGATGTTCTCGTACTGCCTGTCGGAGCCGGAGGCGGGTTCGGACGCGGCGGGGATG